>JAAZHD010000025.1 GCA_012510895.1 Clostridiales bacterium | reverse complement strand
TTATTGCAGAATACTCATAAATCAGCACCTGGCCGGCCGCAATGTTCTCCAAACTCAGCGTGCTCGTATCAGTATCAAGAGTGCTGGACAAGCCTGTGATAAGAAGTGTGGTTTCCGCCTGATATACTGGCTCATACACAAAAAAGTTCAGATAGCCGGCTACCGCACCAACAAGCACTGGTACAAGTATAATAAACCATAGTTTTTTAAGTATTATTTGGATATACCTTTTAATCTCCATAAAATACCCCTTTTATGTAAACTATATAATAATTTTGTACCTGTTCACATTATACCTTATTTCTGCATATCATACTATAAAAAAAGTAAAAATTTTCTACATTTAGTCACTACTTGATAAGTCCAAGCTGATATAACAGCATTCTTCGACTTGAGAATATTTCAGATGTCTTTTTAGGTCTAAATACAGCCAGCTTTTCTGATACAGTAATGTCCCTACGGATCATGTTGTAGACGAAGCGATGTATCCACGCAGCAGGCAGGAGAACCCTGCATTTCTTAGCATATTTATATCTGGCATCTAACTTCTCTGATATTGGAAAAATCAATAACATACATGTTCGTATCTTTTGCCTAAGTGTCTTCGAGGTTTCAGCACCATCGGTGTAGTGGATTATTCTATTGGCTGTTATCCTGTCATTGCTATCATTACCAAATACACCACTGTCAAATATATCGAGTATAAGTTTTTCTGCAACCTCGTCCATACTTTCATCATTACATTCCCACCCATACGGTATTTCCAGATACAAAAACTTTTGACATGCCTTAAACAGTACTCGAGTAAAAATCTCCAAATTCATTGACCTTATATACCTGGTGAATGTATCCCAGTCAATTTTCTGATTATATGCTTCAATGAATAAAATCCAGTCACAAAGCTGTCTCAGTCCAAACCCTGCTTCCCTGATATGAGATGCCATATGTAAAATAAGATGGATTGCGTGGTTCGTAACATCAAGCGTAAGTACGTCAGCTCCGAAAACTTTGGCAGGTACTACATTCATCCAGACCTTTTCCTCAAATTCAGAAGAATTTTCAAATCGGTCAGCAGAAATCAAGGATTTGTGAAATTCTATTGCTAAATATTGTGCGTGAATATATTCAACATGTTTTTCTTCCTTGTTAGTCTTTTTATAACCGGCTGTTTTCATTATAGCAGCAATTTTTTCAAGTTCTTCAGATCTAACCAGAACATCATAGTCACACATGGACCTAAGCCACGGTTCAGGATAGATATCACGTAAAAACAAACCCTTCAGAATAACTACAGAAATGCCGAAGTCAGTCATCTTCCTGAGTATTTCCCCAAATGCCTGATTATTTCTTTCCTGCTCTGTGATCTCAAAGAGACATTTATTTTTTAACATCTCCTTAATATAATCAGGCACCTTGATATCTGGACTTTTCATTATAGAGTAATACACAAGCGGTATTATTCTGTGCCTGTCAGCTTCTTTGACAACAACCTGCCAATCCATAATATCATCATACAAAAGGTTGGTTTTTCGGTTTCTTAGACCGGCCAACAATATTTCAATCAATGCTTTCTGATTTATGTTGAGAAAATCCATTATCAATCTCTTTCTTTTTTTTCCAAATTCAGCTGATAATATATTTTATTCCAATATCATTCTATAGTCAATATTTGTATTTAACATTAAAAAAATAACTTATCATATTACATCTGAACTAATCTCTGAAATAAAGATCCCTTGTATAAACCTTATGCAATACGTCTTCAATCTCTTCATTGTATCTGTTTGCGATAATAACATCTGAAACAGACTTAAATTCATCCAAATCACGAATCACACGACTGTTGAAGAACCTTTCATCTTTCAATGCAGGCTCATATACTACAACTTCGATCCCTTTTGCTTTAATGCGTTTCATTACTCCCTGAACTGAGCTGAACCGGAAGTTATCTGAATTCGTCTTCATAGTCAGACGGTAGATACCGACAATATTAGGTTTTTTAGATATTATCTGATCAGCAATAAAATCTTTTCTTGTGCTGTTTGCTTCAACGATAGCACTTATAAGGTTCTGGGGCACATCCATATAGTTAGCCCGAAGCTGTTTTGTGTCTTTCGGTAGACAATATCCGCCGTAACCAAATGACGGGTTATTATAATAATTTCCTATCCTTGGATCAAGACATACGCCTTCAATAATGGATTTAGTATCAAGTCCACGCATCTCGGCATATGTGTCTAATTCGTTGAAGTATGCAATCCTCAGTGCAAGATATGTATTTGCAAAAAGTTTTACAGCTTCAGCCTCTGTCGGGTTCATGAACAATGTTGGAATGTCTTTTTTTATTGCTCCCTGCTTGAGCAGGTCTACAAACTTTTCTGCAGCTTTCATTAAGCGGGCATTTTTCACGGGAACACCAACAATAATGCGGCTCGGATAAAGATTATCATAGAGTGCATGACCTTCCCGCAAAAATTCAGGACTGAACAGGATATTGTCACAGCAGTATTTATCTCTCGCTTGCTCAGTAAACCCAACCGGCAGCGTTGATTTTATTATCATGACCGCATCCGGGTTTATCTTTATTACCTGTTGGATCACACTTTCAACAGATGATGTGTCAAAATAGTTTTTTTCAGGGTCATAGTTTGTAGGAGTACAGATAATAACATAGTCTGCGTCTTTATACGCTGAATCACCATCAGTTGTCGCAGTCAAGTCAAGTTCTTTTTCGGAAAGATATTCTTCAATTTCCTTATCAACTATGGGAGACTTGCGGTTATTTATCATTTCAGCTTTTTCGTGTATTATATCGACCGCAGTTACTGTGTTATACTGTGCTAATAGCACTGCAATTGATAATCCCACATAACCTGTTCCTGCTACTGCAATTTTCATACTAATACCTCCTGATTACAATCCATAATATTCCTTATACCATCTGGCAAAACGTGAAAGACCTTCCTCCAGACTTGTATTTGGCTTAAAATTAAAGTCTCTGATAAGTTCGTCCACATCAGCATATGTCTGATATACATCACCCGGTTGCATAGGAAGAAACTCTTTTTCTGCAGGTTTATCTATTATTCCTTCTCTCATAAGGCATTTTTCAAGCGTTTCAACAAAATATAAAAGATTTTCCGGCTTGTTATTTCCGATATTATAAACCTTATATGGTGCACCGTCTTCCGTTTCATCCGGGACTTTGCCCATAACATTTATGACACCGGTTATGATGTCATCTATATATGTGAAATCACGCTTCATATCTCCGTAGTTGAATATTTGTATTTTATTACCTTTTACAATCTTATTCGTAAATCCGAAATAAGCCATATCAGGCCTTCCCATAGGTCCGTAAACAGTAAAGAAACGAAGCCCTGTTGCAGGTATTTTGTAGAGTTTTGAATATGCATGCGCCATAAGTTCATTTGACTTTTTGGTAGCTGCGTAAAGGGAAACCGGATTGTCCACCTTATCCCCTGTTGAATAAGGCACCTTCTTATTTGTGCCATAGACCGAAGAACTGGAAGCGTAGACAAGGTGCTCCACAGGATTGTGCCGACAGGCTTCAAGGATGTTGAAGAAGCCGATAATATTGCTGTTTATATATGCCTCTGGATTGCTAATTGAATACCTGACTCCCGCCTGGGCAGCAAGATTAACTACTATGTCAAATTTTTCGGTCTCAAAGAGTTCATCCACTGCCTTCTTATCAGAAATGTCGACCTTATGAAATGAAAAATTATCATAAGGTTTCAGCAAATCGAGACGGGCTTGCTTGAGGTTTACATCATAGTAGTCATTTAAGTTGTCAAGTCCAACAACTGTACATCCCATATCAAGCAAACGCTTTGACAGGAAGTAACCGATAAATCCGGCAGCTCCCGTAACAAGTATTTTTTTTCTGTTCAGTATGCTCATATAATAACACCCCTATATTCTTTCTGTACTTGCTCGTAACTCCCGATGTCTCCTATATCATAGCGCTTTCCAGGCATCTCCATGGCAAAAACACGCGACCTCTTACAAAGCCAGGCGACAAAACTTCCAGGCGCATCAGTTCCGCAGCCTGATCTTACAGCTTCATCAATTAGTTTTAAGTCGTCCTGTGTGTAATAGTAAAATGGAGGACAACACCAGTGAGATGCCGGTGTTGGTGACTTTTCCGTCATATTCTTTATAAGATCATCGTCATCTATTGTCAGCACGCCTGACTTTTTTAATATATCAAAAGATGATTCATAATAACGCATGACACATGATGTCCTTTTCTTTTTTATATAATTAATGAAGTGGAACAGTGAAAAATCCAGCAAATTGTCTCCTGCTATAACAAGACAATCATCATCTATATTCAACTTCTTTACTGCAAACTGAATATCCCTTACTGCGCCGAGGCGTGTTTCATTAGTTTCGGTACCATCGTCAACGACTGTTATTTTATATGGTTTTGCTTTTGCCCATTCTTCGAAATGACATACATATTTGTGATTGGATATAATCACATATTCAGACACCACGCCGGAGGTATTTATATCATCAAGAAGCCAGTCCAGAATAGCTTTTCCCTGGACAGTAAGCAACGGCTTCGGATAATTCTCTGTAAGAGGGTAAAGCCTTGTCGCATAACCTGCAGCTAAAACCAAACACAACATAGCCTGTCTGTTTCCCCCTAAAAACCTATATATCCAACTTTACACCATCTGCAGTATAACAGATATGTGCACTATACTTCCCTTCCAGATTTGGAAATGCTTTAAGATATTCTCTCTTTACTTTCTCGAGTATGCTTTCCTCAAAATCCGGGTCAATCAATGCCATACAGCAGCCTTTGAATCCAGCTCCTGAGAAACGCCCACCATAAATCCCATCTGTCTGTGTCATTATTTCATATAGTTTTATGAGCTCAGGGCTTCCTGTCTCCCAGTTATATATTGAACTCCGACCGCTCTCAAAGCATAGCCTTCCAAACTCTTTAATGTCTCCTCTTCGCCATGCTTCAGCGCCTGCTTCAACTCTTTCAAACTCTGTGAACCAGTGTTCTGCACGTTTGCGCCAATTCTCAGGCAAACAGTGTTTATATTTTTCATAGACTTCTCTTGGAATATCTCTCATATTTGTTTCGCTGAACTTTCCGTAATCAATTCCCGAAAAAGCTTTCAGGGCATAGGCCGCAGAGCGAAGTTCATCAACACGCATGTTGAATTTACTGCTAGTAAGTGACCGCTCAATCCCACTGAAAAAGACGGCAATTTTAAAAGGCTTCATACCAGGATTCGCTGGAATTATTTCATACCAGCCATCTTTAATGTCCATATGCAAAAGGTGATCCTTCTTACAGTAAACCTCACAGCTCTGATCGAGCTTGCCGCAGGATACCCCAACATATTTGTTCTCCGCCTCAAGCGCTGTCTGGATTAACTCCTGATCAGTCAGTTTTATATTATTAAGCTTACATAGTGCATTTATAAATGTTATTATTACTGCTGCTGATGATGAAAGTCCACCAATAGGAAGCTCTCCATCAATGATTGCACACAATCCTGTTCGCAGCGGATAACGGGCATTCAGAGCAATTGTTGCCCCTCTTAAATGATCAGCCCAGTCACCCTGCTTATTTTCAGGTGTTGAGTTCACATGCCATTGTGCTCGTTTGGAAAATTGCAGGCTCTGTATCTCAATGACTCCGTTTTGCTTCGGGCCATAAGCAATATGTATTCCTTTATTGATAGCAAAACCCGTTATCTTTCCAAGATTGTGATCAGAATGAGCACCTATGGGGCATATACGATAGGGAGTGAATGCGGTGAACGGAGGAGTGTGTCTGTAAGTTTGCTCAAACGTATTAACAGCTTTCATATGTGCGCCCTCCTCTGTATATCGTGGCAAGCCAACAGAATTCACATATGATGCATTCTATGTGCTTGCTTTAAATACTCTTTTGTTCTGGCGTCGAGCGGCTTTTGAGCTGTATCAGGTATAAGCCACATTTTGCCTGTTTTTTTGCACCAGTTATCCTCCCGCTTCTGCAAAGCGCAGTGATACGTCTTTCGGACAACCCCCAATTATCACATGCCTTTTTTATATCTATATATTCCATACTCTTTATTGTATTTTTTACATATTATCCCTTTAAAAAACCAATGTCAAGATATAACTTGATAAATACAGTTAATTTAAATTGCAAGTTTAATTGCCTTACAAAATCTTACAGAACCCTGTTTTAAGCGACCACAATCTTTGCCATTTCATTCGCAGTTCGATAACCAAATATTCTCCTTGGGTAATTGTTCATCCA
>JAAZHD010000157.1 GCA_012510895.1 Clostridiales bacterium | reverse complement strand
TTGCATTACTGCCTTATACAGCTGATTAAGCAAAAAGCCGTTCCGTCATGGAGCGGTTTTTTTCTGTTTGTACAATCTGTTTCCCTTTATTGCGGTGGTGTCGAAATCTTGGAAGGATTGCTGCATTGACAAAGAACACCTATACATATAAAATTGGTTTCATAAAGGAGAAGGTGGAGGAATATACGAATATGCAAAAAATAGGGTACTTGGGTCCTTCCGGAACCTTCACCGAGGAAGCGGCTCTGACTGTTAAAGAAAGTTATCCCGGAGAAATTTTTGGGTTCAGAGATATACCGGAACTGATATTAGCGGTTCAAAACGGAGATATAGATTCTGCGGTGGTGCCGATAGAAAATGTTATTGAAGGAACGGTTAACCTGACCGTAGATATGCTGGCACATGAAGTTGATCTTCAGATTATAGCAGAAAGAACCATTCCCATTCATCAATGTCTTGTAGCAAAGCCAGGTGTCAATTAAGAAGATATTATCGAAATTATATCTCATCCTCAAGCGCTTGCACAATGCAGACGCTTTTTGACGGCTAACTTTCCCGATGTGCCGACTGCATCCATAAGCAGTACTGCAGCCGGTGCGAAAAAGGTAAGGGACAGCCATCTTCCCCTGGCAGCCATTGCAAATAAGAGAGCGGCACAGTTATTCGGGCTTAGAATACTGGCAGAGAATATAGAAGACTATATTAATAACTGCACCCGCTTTGTGTTATTATCCCGCTGCAGCGCTTTACCGACAGGGGAGGATAAGACGTCCATTGTGTTTTCTGTCAGCGATGAACCGGGAAGCTTGCTAAGGGCACTTGAAATTTTCGCGCAGCGGAATATAAACCTGACCCGCATTGAGTCCCGGCCTATGCGCACTCGTATGGGGCAGTACCTGTTCTTTGTTGATTTTGAAGGCCACTGCCAGGACAAAAAGGTTTCCGATGCACTGGCGTCGGTCAGGGCAATAAGTACTTTTTATAAACATCTTGGGTCCTATCCTGTTATAAAAGATGAAAAACAGGTTTAGGCCGGTTTATTAAAGGAAAAATCAAATAAGAGGTGTAGGATGAATTTTTTGCAAACTATTATGGCAATTCTTTTTTTTATTGTACCTGTCATTATGATAGCAGGCTTAATGAAGAGGTTTGGACAAAAGTTGGATTTTTATGAAAATATAATGACGTCCACATTCAGCGTTCTGATTTCTGCAATCCTCTACCTGCTGCTTTACAGGTGGGTAAGCGGCCGGTCGGCTTTTGACGTATTATGGGACGGCATCAGATCTCTTTTTGTTAATGATGCCGTTAATACTGATCGGATACTCAGCGTATATCATCAATGGGGATTTTTTGAGAATTTTACAACTGCCGAACAACTGGCGGATTTTATGATAAGTCAGTTGAAGCAGACAGTGCCGGCTGTAATTATACTCTGGTCACTCATATACGGTATAGTACTGTTTCTGATAATTCGGTTTGTCATGAAAAAACTCGGTCTGGCTGTTCCGGTTGTCCGGCCTTTTGAATACTGGGCTCTTCCTAAAGGGATGGCCCTCGGCCTCCTTGTTCTTCTCCTGGTTTCCTTCTTTGGAGCGGGGCTTGGCATTAAGAATTTTGAGATAGTGCAGATTACCATTACCGCTTTAATATCTTTTCTCTTTACAATAGTAGGTTTGTCGGTTATCTGGTATTTTCTCAAGGCAGGCAATATTCCGGCTGTGCTGCGCTGGATTATCATAATCCTGATATACTTGTTCTTTGGCTTTGTTGTGCCTATACTTGGGCTTTTGGATCAATTATTCCATATGAGGATGAACTACAGAAACAAATTTTTATTTAAGAATGGAAGTAATCGATCATGAAAAAGCATTTATCTAAGTGGAGGTTCCCCGAGACAAAGATTTATCTGGCCATAATCCTGTTTTTTGCAATCATTCTCCTTCAGTTTGATTATTGGATCGGCGGAATGGCCTTTGTTGTTTTCCTCATCCTCCTGTTCTATAATTATAAGATGTCAGATCAGCGGAAGGAAGAATGGACCCGTTATCTGGAAAGTCTATCCGAGGATATTGACTGGGCTACAAAGAATGCTGTTCTCAGCATCCCTATGCCCCTGGTGGTTATAGATCCTGAGGGAACCATAACCTGGTACAATCCTCAGTTCGGCAGGTTGTTTGATGGGGAAAAGCTGCTTGACCGCAGTATCAAGAAATTTGTACCGGACTTTCCCCTTTCCCGCTTGGATAAAGATAAGGAATTTACTTCCCAAGAGCTGTTTTTTAGTGATAAATGGTATAGGCTCACCTGGACACCTGTTCGTACAGGGTCGGGAAGCCGCAGGAACAAAGTGATTTTCATTGTTTACTGGCAGGATATTACGGAGGAGCAACGGATTAAGGCTCTTTATCAGGCCAGGAAAATTGTAATTGCACATATCGTAGTGGACAATTACGACGAGGTGCTTGCCAATACGGAAAGCACCAAAAGGCCTGCGGTACAGGCAGAGATTGAGTCCCGGATTGCTCATTGGGCAAGCGGAATTCATGCCGGATGGATTAAATATGAACGGGATAAATATATGGCAGTTTTCGAAGAACAGGAACTGGCCGGATTAAGACAGAAGAAATTCGAGCTTTTGGACCAGGTCCGCGATATAAAGGCAGGCAATACCATTCCCGTCACCCTCAGCATAGGTGTGGGCTATGACGCGGAAACCCCCGCCCTTATTAACAGCAGCGCCCTTTCTGCTATGGAGCTTGCTCTGGGAAGAGGCGGCGATCAAGCTGTGGTCAAGCAGGGAACCAAGTTGTATTTTTACGGCGGCCGAAGCCAGGGAGTGGAAAAACGGACCAAGGTAAAATCCCGGGTCATTGCCAATGCCCTCAGGGAACTTATGGAGCAGTCTGATAAAGTGCTGATAATGAGCCACGAGGATCCGGATTTGGATTCTATTGGTTCAGCACTTGGGATTTACCGCTGTGCAAGGTTTATAGGAAAGAATGCCCGGATTGTGCTTGACAAGTCCAATGCTTCAGTAGATTCCCTTATTAAAAGGCTGGAAGCAGAGGAGATTTATGAAGGACTTTTCATCCGCAGGGATGATGCACTCGACCGCATCGATAAGGATACGCTGCTGGTAGTGGTCGATACACACCGGCCCAGCTTTACTGAAGCCCCTGAGCTTCTTGAACGGGCAGAACGCATAGTGGTATTCGATCATCACAGAAGGGGTGCGGAATCCATAGAAAATGCCACCCTTACTTATCTGGAGCCATTTGCTTCCTCAGCCAGCGAACTCATTACGGAAATAGTGCAGTATTTTGACGACAGGATACGCTTGGAGCCTTTGGAGGCCGATGCCCTGCTGGCCGGTATTACAATGGACACAAAAAACTTTATTTTCAAAACCGGTGTGCGTACTTTCGAAGCTGCTTCCTATCTGAGAAGGGCAGGGGCTGATCCTACAGC
>JAAZHD010000156.1 GCA_012510895.1 Clostridiales bacterium | reverse complement strand
TAGTTGAACAGCAAACGCGCCCAGAATCCCGATTCCAAATATCATAGCTGATTCACCGAATTCCAGCCGTGTTTTACGTATACCTGCCGCCGGAAAGGTCCCTATAAAGGCAAAAGATGCGTGTTTTAAGTCGAGTGAATCATCTTTTATTCTTATGACATTACGTTCCGGAACGGTGTTATACTGGGCGTGAATACCCCAAATAGTCGACACCCTGTCACCTACAGACACACTGGTTATACCCTCGCCGATTGCCTTTACTATACCGGAACCGGAGTATCCAAGTATCATAGGCTTATAAGGACCGTTTGGAGGGTTGCCGGTATTGGGAAGACGCATAAGACATGCCCGTTCCGTACCGGCACTGATAGCTGTATAGGCCATTTCAACCAATACTACGCCTGCTCCGGGTGCAGAAACATCTGCATCCCAAAGTTCAGCTTTCCCAATTTCCGTAAACACAATTTTTTTCATATTCATCTTAAATACCGCCTTTCTCTGATATCTTTTATTGTGTTATGGCAAAGATTAACGGCCTTTAAGGAATTCATCCATTCTTTCGCTTATGGTGCTCCGGCTCCACACAGTATCTTTGGGAAGCGCGGATAATTCTTTTTTAAGTCCGGCTTTAAGCGGCATTAAGTCCGACTGCTTAAGTCCGGTTGCATAAAGTATTTTAGTATTGTCAATAATTCTGTTAAAGCATCTGTCATACATAAGCTGATATCTTGCCCCTCTGGCATGGGATGGATCAAAAAAGCCAAGATATGTTTCTGTGTCGATGGTTATGTACTCCAGGCCAATAAGTTCCTTATAGAAATTCGCAATTTCTTCCCAGGTATGATGCTCTGCAGTCGACACGGTATAGGTTTCCCTTAATGCATCCGGATTCAGAATAAGACGGGAAATCATTCTGGCTACGTCACCTGCCCAGCTCATTGTGCCATAAATGGGCATTGCTTCCTTTGGCAAAAGCACCGGCAGCTTATTCATTGCCCTGTATATAACTGTATTTGCTTCCAGGGTCACCAGCTGGTATCGGAATTTGGAATATGTGACAGCAGGACGGACTATAGTCCAGTTGTCATACTTTGAAGCTTTTAAAATATCTTCCTGTCGCGCCTTATACAGTGAATAGTCTTCGGTAGCCAGAAACTCTTTGTCATCGGACACGTCAAGGAGCCGGGGTGAATCTTCTTTTATAGGCACAGCACTATCAGCATATACCCTGTATGATGATAAGAAAATATAATGATCCGTACTGCTCAGCATCATTTCATATTTATCTGAGAATTCTTTTGTAGAATAAATCAAAAAGTCAACAATTGCATCATATTCATCCTGCAACAAGCTGTGCAAAAATGAAATATCCTTTGCATCCGCCTGTACATAAGTAATGCTCGGATTATTACTTAGAACATTATCCAGTGAAACGACATTGACCTGATACCCCATATCTGCAAGCTCCGGAACCAGATAAACGCCCATTGTACCGGTTCCTCCCAGAACCAATATCTTTTTCTTGCGTTTCGATATCATTTTCTTTTACCTCCCCTAAATATCGCTATATTCCACTTTAACGGGCAAGCCGCAAGCTGCCAGAACGGCTTTCTGAACCAAAAGCTCATATTCGTAGGTATACGGATTATCTCTGCCTTCCTCTATCATCCTGGCAAAATCAAGCATCATTGCATCATATCGTCCGGTTACAGGAGGCATGGGAACAAGGCACTTGCAGTCGGTATACTCTCTGCCTTCTGTCATTTCTTTCAAAGAAAGTGTCAGCACAGGCTGGCAGGTGTAACTATCTTCAAGCGGCCTGATTTCTATTGTTCCCTTGCTGCCGCATACAAGAAGAGACCTGCGTCCATAACCGTTGATATCATTTGACGAGGCTTCAGCAGTTGCAACTCCCCGCTTGTATTCAAACACCGCAAAACCGGTATCTACAACTTCTACCCCATCAAAGAGAGTGGATTTGCAGAATGGAACAATTTTTTCCGGAATGCCCATCATCATTATTACCAGGTCAACCATATGGCAGCCTAAGAAAAACATGTTTCCTCCAGGGAAGGGTTTCATCCATGCACGTTTTTCCGGAGGATGATATGTATTCATAATGGCCTGTGCCCGGAAGATTTCACCCAATTTACCGCTCTTAACCGCATTTGCACAATATTGCACCGCAGGATTATATCTGTACATATAGGCAAGCTGAACTTTAAGGTTCTTGCGTTTAGCAGTACGAAGCAAAAGCTCAAAATCCTCAACATTTCCTCCGGCTGGCTTGTCAAGGTGCACATGAATATTCCTGTTGATGCATTTTTGTGCAAAATGTACCAGTGACAGTTCATCCGTTTCAACCATCACTGCATCCAGCCCCTTAATGTTAAGCAAATCATCAACACTCATTAGGGGTATATCCCGATAACAGTCCCGGCTGCCAAATCTGTCGAGAATCTCCGGGTTTTCTTCCGCAATGCCCACTACCTCGAAAACTTTCGGAAACTTACGCACACAACTCATTTTTCCCTCGGCGTGATCATGTGCCATTCCGATCTGACCGATTTTTATCATATAACTGACCCCCTTATATCTATTGGAATTTCATGTCATTATATGTTTTTTCTGCAACATATTATGAGACTTACATTCAGTATACAATGTTTTATTGTTTTTAACTTGACAACTATACCACGCCAAAATCATTTTTATGTCATCTTAAGTGATTGACTCTTCCAACATAAAAGACTAAAATGGTTAGAGTTCTTATTACATTTGGCAGGATCTGTTTATACAGTAAAAAAAGCGGCATGAGACAGCTTTAACAGCGGAAGAGGTGCATCATGGATAAAAATAAAAGGAAATCTATCTTTTTAATGTTTTCTACGGCAATATTATGGAGTACCGGAGGAATGATGATCAAGTTAATTGATCTGAATCCAATTGCAATATCAGGTTACCGGAGTATATTTGCCGTTCTTTTAATTTCATTTTTTATCAAAAAATCTGCATTTAAGTTTACCTTGAATAAAGTACTCGGAGCAATATCCTATACATTCATGGTTATTCTTTATGTATGGGCAGCTAAGGAAACCACTGCTGCAAATGCAATTCTGCTTCAGTATACTGCGCCGATATATGTAGCCGTATTGGGCATGTGGCTGTTAAAGGAAAAAGCAGTTGCTAGAGACTGGATAGTTATAGTATTCGTAATATTCGGAATGACACTGTTTTTCCTGGATGATATCAGCCCCGGTAATATGAAAGGCAATATTCTCGCTATATTAAGCGGTATTGCAATGGCCTTCAATGTCATATTTATGCGGAAACAAAAAGATGCGGACCCCTTGGAGAATGTTTTCTGGGGATGTGTTTTGACAATTCTGGCAACCCTGCCCTTTATGATACTAAATGTGCCCGACAGGCAAAGCTGGGTCGGAATTGGTCTGCTTGGAATATTTCAACTGGGACTTCCCTATATTTTATTCTCCCTGGCTATAAAACATATTACAGCATTGGAATCCACCTTTCTTGGCCTTATCGAGCCTTTGCTCAATCCATTATGGGTATTCCTGACCATTGGTGAACTGCCCGGCCCAATGTCCATATTGGGTGGAATTGTTGTTCTGGCTGCAGTTACAATAGGATGCATGAAACCAAAAAAACCCTTGGCGCCGGAGTTATTTCAGGAGCATGGATCCTGATGGTGGAAACCATCAAAGGATTGCCTGCTCCTCTGTCTGTTCTTCGGCTGTCGCTTTCTTAGCCAAACGGTATATGACGAAGACGCCCATCATCATGAAAACCGCTGTCAGTAACAGAATAAGCTGCTTATTACCCATAACTGTTCTGCCTATTGTCAGCTTAAGGTCTCCTGTCATAGTTATAAATTGCCGTCCCAGAGACACGCCTAAAAAACCTGCAAAATTGTTCATAGTTGCATAGAATCCAAGAAAATTGGTCTGATTTTCCTCAGGCATGTTAATATAAGGAAGATTGGAGAAAACCAGGTTGATTCCGGGCGATATCATAAAAGCATATAAGAGGAAAAGCGGATACAGGTATAAAGTCTTTGCTGTAACAAACGCCAAACCAATATAATGAACGATATACAGGCCAATACTTACATAGAGAGTACGGAACCAGGAAGTGGAATCGATCCTTCTTCTCCAGACAGGCATGACAATCATCAGTATAGGCAGGCTGACCATGTTCACCATATTCAGAAATGAATAAGATATGTTCAATTCTCTCAACAGATACACGTTATAGTAAGAACCTGGGATATTAGCAGCAAAACTCCATATGCAGGCCATCAATACAGTTGCCAGATACTTCTTTTCCCTAAAAGGGCTGAACAACACCTCTTTTAACTTTACCTTTCTGTTGGACACAGGATATTCCCTGATTCTGTTCAATAAAACTACATCAACCACAGCTAAAACCAAGGCTATTGCACGCAGAATCAATAGTCCGGTTAATTCATTGCCTCCTTGCTTAAAATAGTCTACCAGCCGGCTGGAAAGTAGGACTACAGAATAAATCAGAATACCGTTGCTAATTTGCATGAAGGAAAAATAACGGGATCTCAGATCATTAGGTATGCTTTTTATATGCCAAATCTGATAACCGGGCGACAGCATGGCATTGATCAGGTTGACAAGCAAAACAACCACCAGGATCATAGCCAGCTTAATGGAATTTGCATAACCGGTCAGCGGTATAATACTGATCATAATAATATTTAAGAAATGAGTAATAACCCTGCCAATAACAAGGATTTTCTTCCGCTCTGAAAATCTTTCCAGAAGCAAGGGAGCAAGAACCTGCATCATATTGCTGAACATAGTCAACATGGTTACAAGTCCTATGAATGCATCATCAGCTTGCAGCAATAACAGCAGGCCAGTAAAAAAGTTACCTCCGATAAGATTGCCTGCTACCCCTGCGGCATAATTGGAAGATATGATATAAAGCCGATTTTCAGCATATTCCTCTTTTTTATTAAACAACTGATATAAATAAGTCTGCCAGCCTAATAAGAAACTCCTCATACATCCTCCATAGTGTATATAAAATATATAACTCAGAGAATTAGTCTAAATTTAAAATAATTCTCAATTAGAAAAACTCCTTTATGGATTATACCATAACGGAGTTCTTTTGTAGATTAATTTCTCTTCGTTATTTACAAGTTTATTTCATAGTCAGTATAGTATATAAACATTTGATTCAACATAAAACAATTTAAATAATTTTAAATTCTGTGTTTTTTCATGAATGCCATATACTGCTG
>JAAZHD010000155.1 GCA_012510895.1 Clostridiales bacterium | reverse complement strand
GTCTTTTATCTTCTTCTATTTCTATTTCTTCTATTTCTATTATGTTATCTTCTTGTAAAGCTTCTTCTCTCATCTCTTCTTCCTGAATTGCTTCTTCCCTCGGTTCTTCTTGCAATATTTGACTAATCTCAGTTTCTTCGTCCCTTATTTCTTTTGGTTCTTTTTGTACTATGGATTCATCATCGATCCTTGTTTCGTCTACTTCCAGTATTCCTTCTTTTATTGCTTCTTCATCCCTTTTTTCTTCTTCTCTATCCTCATGCAGGTCAATTTTTTTATCTTTTTCATACCAGTCTCTCCAAGGTATACTCTCTCTTCCTGTATACCCTACTAACGGAAAACCAGAGCCTGCTACAACTAAAGCCCCTGTAAATTCGCTGATAGGAACATTACTATTATTGACATTGTCCGAATCAAATTCAGCATAAAATTCACCTCTACCATTGTTGTCCATCCTAAAAAGACCAATGTCCAGTATCAGCTTTTCCCTCGGGGCTAAAAGGTTCAGTCTATACTTGGATTTTTTATCTGATTTCATATTCTGTATAAACCCGCCGATTTTGACTTTATTCTTTTTTATTTCTATCTTTACATAACCGGTAGGTATTTTCCCGGCTGTCATTTCATAACCCTTGTCCTCTTCTTGCAATATTATAAAATACCTTTTGTACTCATATCCCAAAGGCACAAAAGCCCCCTCCCTTCAAAAATTGTCATTACTAATATATGTGGGTGGGGGGCAATTGTAGACTACTTTTTTAAAAAATAGCTTATTTTATTGCTTAGTTCTGCAAATTCATCCATAGAGAGAGTTTCCCCTCTTCTCTTTGTATCTATTCCACATTGGCTTAATACTTCTTCTATATCATCTTTATCCAGTTTTATATGGCTGCCTTTAAGGGCATTTAATAATGTTTTTCTCCTTTGATTAAAGGCAGCTTTTATCACTTGGAAAAACAAAGTCTCATTTGTAAGGGAAACAGGAGGTTTTTCTCTTATCTTAAGATGTACTACTGCAGAATCAACTGCCGGCATTGGCATAAAAGCTTCCGGAGGTACAATATGCACCATTTCAGGTATGGCATAGTAATGAACTGATAGGGTTAGAACCCCATAGTCTTTGTTTCCCGGAGATGCAGTAATACGCTGCGCTACTTCTTTTTGGACCATAATAGTTATTGTATCTAGATTAGTCCCTTCTTCAAGAAGTTTCATTATGATAGGTGACGTTATATAATATGGAAGATTAGCCACAACCTTAATCTTTTTTTCTCCAAAGTTCTCATAAAAAAGTTTTTTTAGGTTTAGTTTCATAATATCAGCATTTATTAATTTAAAATTATTATAACCTGACATATTTATATTTAATGGTTCGATAAGATCTTTGTCTATTTCTACAGCCAGTACCTTCCCTGCCCTTTCGCATAATAACCTGGTCATGGTGCCAAGCCCTGGCCCTATTTCTAATACCATGGATTCTGCATCAATAGAGGAGGTATCAACTATTCTTTCCAATACCGTTCTGTCTGCCAAAAAGTTTTGGCCGTATTTTTTTGATGCTTTTATATTGAATTTTTTCATAGCATCTTTTGTAGCATCTAATAAACTATGCTTCCTCATTTGACAACCTCCTCACCTTTTCT
>JAAZHD010000154.1 GCA_012510895.1 Clostridiales bacterium | reverse complement strand
GTTAAAAGGGAGTTTTAAATCATAATTGGGGTTAAGGTAATCGATATTACCACATTATATATCCGCTTACTACAATAAAAGTAGTGTAGTATTTTAAAGTATGACTTTTTCAATGGAAACTAACTAAAATAATTGTGTTGTGATTCAAAATATCTTAAGGGCTGTTATTCTTCTTTTCCCTACTGTAAATTGACTCTATCAAATACTTCTCAATTCTTGCAATATGCATTTATTTCAGTTAAAATATATTAAACTATCAGGAATAATCGGTAGTTAGCCAATAAGGAGGTAACAAAATGGGCACTGTTTCCGTTAATAAATTTGGGGAAATCCGCATATCAAATGATGTGCTTGCAACAATAGCAGGCTTAGCTGCTATAGGTTGTTATGGTATTGTAGGCATGGCTTCTAAAAGGGCTACTGATGGATTAGTAGAGTTGTTGGGAAGTGAAAATCTTTCCAGAGGGGTAAAGGTTACCACTCAAGGAAATGAGGTTGTTATCGACTTATTCATCATTGTTGAATATGGTATTTCAATTGCTGCGGTTGCACAAAGCATTATTGACACTGTTAAATATAAAATAGAAAGTCTCACCGGAACTACAGTAAAAAAAGTCAATGTTAAGGTCGAAGGCGTGAGGGTATAGCTTTGACCCGCATAGAAGGAGGTACTTATTTTGAGCCAAGATTTTATAGATGGTGCAAAGCTGAAACTCATGTTCATTTCGGCTGCCCAATTCCTAGATATAAATAAAGATGCTGTGAATGCTTTGAATGTCTTTCCGGTGCCGGATGGTGATACTGGTACAAATATGTCTCTTACAATGTTATCTGCTGCAAATGAAATTAAGTCAACAAATTCAAATGAAATGCGGCATATAGCAGAAGCTTTGTCCAGAGGTTCATTAAAAGGAGCCAGAGGTAATTCAGGTGTTATATTATCACAGCTGTTTCGCGGATTTGCTAAGGTAATAAAAGAGGAAGAAAAGATCACTACTAAAAAATATGCAGAAGCCTTAAAATCAGGAGTGGAAACCGCTTACAAGGCTGTTATGAAGCCGGTGGAAGGTACTATGCTCACTGTTGCTCGGGTAACCGCTGAAGAAGCTCTAAAATTAGCAGCTAATATAAATGATTTCACTCTGTTTTTTGACAGCTTGATAGATGTTGCTAAAGATACATTAGATAAAACACCAGAAATGCTGCCAGTTCTGAAACAAGCAGGGGTAGTTGATTCAGGCGGAATGGGTCTGGTATATATTATGATAGGCCAATCATATGCACTGGACGAAGAATTCGATCAAGATACACCATTGAATCAGCTGGATCTTGCTATGGCAGGAAGCAAAGTATTGGAACCTGAGTTTGCATCTGATGTAGCAGAGACCTCAGAAGAAATTGAATTTACTTATTGCACCGAATTTTTAATTAAAAATTTATTTCCATATGTGGAAGAATCTGATATAGAAAAGTTGAAAAGGAAGCTGGAACGCTTAGGCGATTCTATTGTAGTAATTAACGATGAGAATGTAATTAAAGTGCATTTTCATACTAATATGCCTGGAAAAGCATTACAACTGGCTTTGCGCTTTGGAGAATTATCGAATGTTAAAATTGATAATATGAGGCAACAACATAGTCATATTACTAATACAAATGTGTTGCATGATCAAGCCTTACCTGAAGAACCTGAGAAAGAAATAGGTCTGGTATCTGTTTCTATTGGAGATGGTATAGCAGAAATTTTTAAAGATTTAAGCGCCGATCAGATAATAGAAGGCGGGCAAACCATGAATCCAAGTATAGGTGATATCTTAGATGCAGTAAACAAAGTAAATGCCAAAGAAATAATTGTTCTTCCCAATAACAACAATATTGTCTTATCAGCCAAACAGGCTGCTGAAGTAAGTGAAAAGAATATACATGTAATACCTACGAAAACCATACCGCAGGGTTTAGCTGCGCTTATAGCCTATAACCCGGAAAGTACAATTGAAAGAAATATAAGCAGTATGACTAGAGCTATGAAACAGGTAAAATCCGGGCAGGTAACCTATGCTGTTAGAGATACTCAGGTTGGTGAATTTGAAATAAAAGAAGGAAATATTATTGGACTGAACGACAATAAAATTTCAGTTGTAGGAGAAAGAATTGCTGATGTAAGTATAAAATTAATTGATAAGATGTTAGAAGATGGTGGGGAGATTGTTACTATTCTCTATGGTATAGATGCTGTAGAGGAAGATAACAAAGCTATTCTTGCACATTTAGAAGAAAAATATTCCGATATAGACGTAGAAATTCTTTCTGGAGGTCAACCTATATATTATTATTTACTATCGGTAGAATAAAAGTTGTATGAGAAACATATAGAATTGAAATACTACAAGAACCGGACCGAAATCCGGTTCTTATTATCATTCTCTTGTTGGCGTTTTTGAAATATGTTAAAATAAGAGATATAAAGAAAAATAACATATTTTGGAGGTAAATGACAGAAAACAATGCTGAGAATCATCTCAGGAGAACATAAAGGACGTATAATTAAAACCCCTGCTGGAGAGAATACCCGTCCAACTACAGACAGGGTAAAGGAGTCACTTTTCAATATATTACAGTTTCGTTTACATGACAGCAACGTATTAGACCTATTCTCTGGTTCCGGAAATTTAGGCTTTGAATCATTAAGCCGTGGGGCCAGGAATGTAGTATTTGTTGAAAAAAATGTTGCTGCATTAAAAGTACTTAAAGATAATTGTTATTCTCTTGGTTATACAGAAAAAACTCGTATTATTCCCTATGATGTGGAAAGAGCAATAAAGTTGTTGTCAAAGGAAATGATGGTTTTTGATATAATCTTTATGGATCCGCCTTACACCCAGTGTTTGGTGGAACCCACCATGGTGGCTGTCCAAAAAGCTGGCTTGCTTAAAGATGATGGCATCCTTGTTGTGGAGCATTCAAAATGCTGCGATACACCAGCTTTGACAAATAAGCTCATAAGAATTGACATACGGCAATATGGAAAAACAGCTATAAGTTTTTATCAGAAATTAACTTAATTCATAATTATTTAGGAAAATAATATATCATTTCATAGAAAGGATATAGTATGAGAATTGCAATATACCCTGGAAGCTTTGATCCAATTACAACAGGTCATCTGGATATAATAAAGAGGGCTTCTTGTCTTTTTGACAAATTAATAGTTGCAGTTGTTAAAAATTACAGTAAGAAACCCTTATTCACAACTGAAGAACGAATGGAACTTATCAGACGTTCCACACAAGGACTGAAAAATATAGAAGTAGACTGTTTTGATGGACTTTTAGTAGATTTTGTATCAAATAGAAAGGCCCAAGTTATTATCAAAGGTTTACGAGCCATATCTGATTTTGAGTATGAGTTTCAAATGGCCTTACTAAATAGTAAACTTAAGTCTGAAATAGAGACATTGTTCCTTATGACCAGCCATAAATATTCTTATTTAAGTTCCAGCATGGTAAAAGAAATAGCGGGGCTGGGAGGTTGCATTCAAGATTTGGTACCTGAGGAAGTAAGGGAAGATATAGTTAAAAAGATAAAAGAAAGATGGGGGAAAAAATAATGAATATTATCAGCTTACTTGATATTCTTGAAGATGAGCTGGAAAAAGGTGTCCATATTCCTTTCGCATCAAGAGCTTTGATAGACCGGGAAAGATGCTTGGAAATTATAAAGGATATACGTCTGTCGCTTCCTGAAGAAATAAAACAAGCTGAGTGGATAAAAAAAGAACAACAGCGTATTTTAATGGAAGCACAAAGAGAAGCTGAAGCTGTTACTGCGGAAGCAGAAGAACGTATCAAAGCTCTGGTGGATGAAAATGAAATTACCCAAAATGCTTATCAGCAATCAAGACATATTTTGGAAACGGCTCAGGAAAATGCAAAAGAAATTCGTCTAGGTGCTAAAGAGTATGCAGATGCCATATTGGAAGATGTAGAGTTATACTAATCAAAACAGTTGGAGATTATACGTTCTAATCGTCAGGATTTAAGTACTAAAAAACGTTAAACAGTTAAACTTCAACTGTCTTTTTTCTTATTCGAGAAATAACTATAGCAGTCATGATAATTATGCTAAATAGAATGATAAGAAAGAGTATCAATAATACTAGTGAATAATTAAAAATGTTCTGCCAATAAGGGATATATATTGAATTTTTATGAAAATAAGTATTAACGGCATCTGGATAGAGAAGATGGGTTAAAGGTATTGAGATAATTGCCGCAAGAATTCCATGAAATGCTTTGCCAATTAAGAATAGGCCAATATTAACTCCTGTCCCCGATAGAAAGCTTATGGATTGTGCTTGTATGGATAAACCGCTCCAGCCAATTATAAGTGAAGCAGCAAAAATTTTGATGTCCATAGGTAAAGGAAGCATACTGATTAATCTACATCCAGTAGTAACTTCGAATAGTCCTCCTATAAATGCCTTAAAAAAAATATTAGTGACGGGATTTATAAGAAATTGAATTATTACGGAAAATAATACAATAAAGCCGCCTACGACAAATAGTGTATTTACCGAGTTTCGTACCGCATCACCCAATAGTTGACCTAATGGTCTACCATCTTTTTTTCTTGAAATTATTAAGGCAGACAATGCTTGCTTAATCCCAAATGAACTATTTTTTTTATAGGTTTTACTTTTAATAGTAACTTTTTTTCGATGAATTATTTTTATCATTTTTTTTTTTACCATCTCGGTAGCTATAAAAGCGAAATAAGAGACCTAAAAAAATGGCTGCGCTGTAATGACTAAACAAAATTACAATTCCCGCTTCAGCGGAACCTAGCATTCCTATAGCAACAGCTCCAATCATGAATAATGGGCCTGATGTGGAAGAAAAACTCAAAATACGTTGAGCTTCATATTCTGTGATCATATTTTTTTTTAAGAATTCTGCAGTGAGCTTGGCACCTGTAGGATATCCGGATATAAAGCTCATCACCCATATAAAGGAACTGTTTCCGGGGCAATGAAAAAGCGGTTTCATAACTGGAGTTAGAATGACAGATAGAAAATCAACAATGCCTAAACCAATCATGATTTCAGAAACAATAAAAAACGGTAATAAAGCCGGGAAAACCGATTGCAAGAAAATGTTTAAACCAGATAAAGCTGATCTATACGATAACTCAGGCTGAAGTAAAATGGCAATCAAAAGTACAAATACTGCTATTCCGGGCAGAATGTTAACCCAGTTTGTTTTTTCCTTAGATGTAGCATAAATCACTATATTACCTCCAAAAAAGTTGATTCAAAATTAGATAAATTTAATGTTTGTTACTATATATAATATGTATTAGGAAAGGATGGATTATATGAGACATAAACCGAAGATGGGGCTGGCTCTTGGAGCCGGAGCATCCCGTGGATTTGCCCATATTGGCGTATTACAAGTGTTAGAAGAAAACGGAATCCGGCCTGATTATATAGCAGGCAGCAGTATAGGTTCTGTTATTGGGGCTTTATATGCCTCCGGAGTCACACCAAAAATGATGGAAGGAATATCATATAATTTAAATGCAAAACTAGCATATGATCTTGGTTTTTCCAAAAGAGGATTTATACAGGGTAAGAGAATAGAAGATTTAATTAAGTTACTTACAAAAAACAAAGACTTCAAAGACTTGGATATTCCATTGGCGGTTACAGCAGTTGATTTAATTACTTGTAAAAGGATAATCATTAATGAAGGCAAAGTATACAAAGGAGTTCGAGCGAGTATTTCTATTCCAGGAGTATTTCAGCCTGTTTACAAAGATGAACAAGTATTAGTTGATGGTGGCATTTTGGAAAGAGTACCGGTTAATGTGGTTAGGCAAATGGGTGCTGATTTTGTCATAGGAGTGGATGTAGCATTTCGTGGGATCCATCGTTCGCCGGAAAATTTTATAGAAATAATATTACAAACTATAGAAGTTATGCAGTTAGAGATCATGAATTACTCGATTCCTAAGGGAGATATCCTGATATATCCAGAATTAAAAATGATAAATCCTTTATCATTTGATGATCTGGAGGAGGTTATAGAGGCAGGAAGAAGAGCCGCATGGGATGTGATGGATAAATTAAAATCAACCTTAAACTTGAATAGTAAAAAAGATGATACCTCTTTATAATTCTGTTGGAAGTAATCTATAGCTAAAATCTCTGCCGCCTTTTCGCATGGCTGGATTTGTCAGAGTAAGGCTGTATATGTCAGTTGCAAGACAGTCATATTCAAACATCTTTTGTGTTAATGAGTTGTGACGATTTATATGTGCAGCTTTGGTTATAATAGGTACCTTCGCAGTTTCTTTCATTCTTTTTAGTAATGGTATAGCACGCTGAGAGAATGCCAGCACACGCAAATAAGAAGGTCCGGCATCATGCAGCATACGGAAGCCCTCTTTAGTAAGGCCCAAAAGACAATAGATTAAAATTCTTTGTATTCTTGTACGAACATATCTGCGCGTCTTAACAAGAGAGATCAGTTGTTCCATATTGGTTGCAGATAACGCTGCATCCTTTATTCGGTTTTCCAAGCCTTCTTCAACATCAACCCATGATGCGATTTCCAACACACTGCTTCGTCTCAATAATCCTATTATTAAGCTATCTATAAATCTCTTGTCAATAGAGCATGAACCTTCAGCATATGTTTTTTCTAATATGCTAAATGCGGACTTAGGCATTGTTTCCCGTACTTTCTGACTCATTCCATATTTTATAATTTCATTACGAATAGAAGTAGCACTGGATATCCCCTTTTTTATATAATTGCAAGAATAAGAAGATCTGATCCTGGGGATAGTGATTGGTATAATATTACTATTGGTTTTCTTTAGTGCTTTCAAATATTCTATACCTAAAATAGCATTGCTTCCAGACATAGTTTTCTTAATTATCTCTGCTGTTATAAATTCTTTGCCATCATATTCATTAATAAGGTGTGAATATTTTGTTACATAGTCTAGCAAAGTAGATTGACGTGCAGCAGGATAGGATAATCCCTTTTTTATATATTTTTTCATCAAGGCACTGAATTCCGCATTTTCATTTGTTAAAATGTTTGCAATCCATTGCATTGGTTTTATATCACCTATCTCGCTGCCAAAACAAACATTGGTAACGAGTCCTGTATTATTTAAGGTTTGAATACCACCATATGCAAATAGTTCAGCGGTTTGAACTGCATATATAACAGGCAGTTCCAATACTAAATCAATGCCACAAATTACGGCTGTTTTGGCTCTGATCCATTTATCAGTTATAGCTGCTTCTCCACGCTGCGTAAAATTGCCAGACATAACTGCTATGGTATAGTCAGGTTTTATCAATTTTTTCGATTGAACTAAGTGATATAGATGACCATAATGGAAAGGATTATACTCAGCAATTATTCCAAGTACTTTCATAAAGTATCATCTCCATGGATACTAATTTTTTTTGGGGAAAGGATAATCATGGTTACATCATTTTATTATACTATTACAAACATACAAAACAAAGGATTTTTAATCAAAATGTTTAGTTATTTTAATGAAATAATTTCTTTTGGAGGATTTCGATGTTTTGTGTAGAATATATATTATTTGGTTGTTACCAATTTAACAACATAATAAAATATTTTCACATAAGTGATAGATATATTATCGAAGGGAGTTTATGAAATGGGTGTACTGAAAGACATTCGTAAAAGAGCAGCTATGCAACATAAGACTATCGTTCTTCCTGAAGGATGCGATGACCGAGTTATAGAAGCAGCTTGCATCGCTACACAGGAAGGAGTAGCAAAAATTATTTTACTAGGAAATCCTGAAGTTATTAAGAAAAGGCAAAAGAGAATAATCTGGATCTCAGCGGTGTAGAAATTCTTGATCATTTGAACTCCGATAAAATGGAGATATATGTAAAAGAATTTACCGAGATGAGAAAAAATAAAGGAATGACCTTGGAAAAAGCGGCCGAAATATTGAAAGATCCACTTTATTATGGAGTAATGATGGTAAAAATGAACGATGCAGACGGTATGACTGCAGGTGCAGTAAATGCAACCAGTGATGTTTTACGCCCCGCGCTTCAAATAATAAAAACTGTTCCTGGAATATCAGTAGCTTCAAGCTGTTTTATTATAGAAATGCCAGATAAAAGTTTCGGTGCCAACGGTGCTTTTGTTTATGGTGATTGCGGTTTGAATCCAGATCCGGATGCACAGCAACTAGGTGCTATTGCTGTATCTACTGCTATGACTATGAAGCAAGTCGTTGGATATGACCCTATTGTCGCTCTTTTATCTTTCTCTACAAAAGGAAGCGCCGAACATCCTAGAATTGATAAAGTACGAAAAGCGACTAAAATAGCACAAGAAATGGCGCCTCAGTTTTTATTCGATGGCGAATTGCAAGCTGATGCCGCATTAGTTGATAGTGTAGCAAAAAGCAAAGCACCTGGAAGCAAGGTGGCTGGCCGAGCTAACGTACTAGTATTTCCGGATTTGGATTCAGGAAATATAGCATATAAATTAACGCAACGCTTAGCTGGAGCCCAGGCAGTAGGACCGATTTGTCAGGGGCTTGCAAAACCAGTTAATGATCTTTCAAGAGGTTGTAACGCAATGGATATAGTAAATGCTGTTGCAGTTACGGTATTGCAAGCAGTTTTATAAGGAGGAGCTGTAAAAATGTCAAAGATATTAATCATTAATGCAGGGAGCTCATCCCTAAAATATCAGTTGATAGACATAGAAAACGAAGAGGTATTAGCAAAAGGAAATGCAGAGCGAATAGGTATTCCTAATTCTTGTTTAAAACATACCACTGCCGAAAAAGAGCCAGTAGAGCTACAGACTGAATTTAGCAATCATGAAGATGCAATAAAAATGGTAATAGAAACACTACTTAATGAAAAATATGGTGTAATAAAAGATATGAGTGAAATTAGCGCGGTAGGGCATCGAGTAGTTCATGGAGGAGAGAAATTTTCCAAGTCTGTACTGATAGATGATGAAGTAATGGCAGCAATTAAGGAAAACATTGAATTAGCACCTCTCCATAACCCTGCAAATATTATGGGGATTGAAGCCTGCAGAAATCTCATGCCCAGTACACCAATGGTTGCAGTTTTCGATACAGCATTTCACCAAACAATGCCTCGAAAGGCTTTTCTTTATGCAGTTCCATATGAAACCTATGAAAAATACGGTGTCAGACGATATGGATTTCACGGCACCTCTCATAAATATGTAGCGTTACGAGCCGCACAATTATTGGGTAAGCCAATAGAAGAGTTAAAGATTATCACCTGCCACCTAGGCAATGGCTCAAGCATTACTGCAGTGAAATATGGAATATCTGTTGATACAAGTATGGGTTTTACTCCTTTGGAAGGTCTTCCTATGGGTACTAGATCTGGTAATATTGATCCGGCAATAATAGGCTATATTATGGAAAAGAAAAATCTTACCCATGAACAAGTAGATGAAACTTTAAATAAGAAATCCGGTGTGTTAGGTCTGTCAGGGATTAGCAGTGACTTTAGGGATTTAACTTCTGCTGCCCAAAAAGGTGTGGAAAGAGCTAAAATTGCATTAGAAGTATTTAATTATCAGGTAAAAAAATACATTGGATCTTATGCAGCTTCTATGGGCGGTGTAGATTGCATAGTATTTACAGCAGGTATAGGCGAAAATACACCTTGTGTAAGAGAAGAAGCTTGTTCTGATCTTGAGTTTTTGGGTATCTATATTGATAGGAAACGAAATGAAAGCATACCGAAAGATAAAAAAGAAGGGTTTATTTCTTCTGATTGCTCTAAAGTAGCTGTTTTAGTAATTCCCACTAATGAAGAACTGATGATAGCAAGAGAAACAATGGAACTGATTTAGTGAAGCCAGATTACAAGGTTATTGACAAAATTCCTAAAGAAAACTATAATTAGAAAACGTGAGTTACGAGGTGAAACTCTTGTTTTTAACAGTTGCCGACATTCTAGACGATGTTGATTCCGTACAGGACAAGTAGTAAATAAGGGTAATGAACTGGAGCTTAGTGCTAATGTTTCAGGCGAAGTTATCTTGCAGTGCGGTTACTGTCTTGAAGAATATGAAGAGCAGATTGATTTTTTATTTAAGATACGATTATTTAAAGAAGAAAATAAGTTTGGAGATCCTGACATCGTATTATTTGAAGGAGATAAAATCAATCTTACTGAAATTATACAGGATTTTATACTTAGCGAATTGCCTATACTAAGAAGATGCAGTGATTTGTGCAAAGGAATCTGCTCTGGATGTGGTGTCAATTTGAATAAAAATGAATGTCAATGCGTAAATTTTAATGAAATGATCCCTGAGGATTCATTAATTGAACGTTTACAACAACTAAAGGATCTCTTTTCTAAAGACAACAAGGAGGTGTAGAAGTGGCTGTACCAAAGAAAAAAACAACCTCAGCAAAACGGGATAAAAGAAGAGCTAATTGGAAACTTAGCTCCCCGAATATGACTGAATGTTCACAATGCGGTGAAATGAAGCTTTCCCATCGTATATGTAAGAATTGCGGATACTATAATAGAAAGGCAGTAATTTCTAAGGATATTTAGACTAAGTACTATTAGTTAAAAACTACCCTATAAAATCAGGGTAGTTTTTTTTAAAAAATTTTAAATAAGTATTGCAAAACTAAATAATCTAACTTATACTAGTTTTAATATCAGGTACTAACAACTGATATTAC
>JAAZHD010000153.1 GCA_012510895.1 Clostridiales bacterium | reverse complement strand
GCATTATGCCTGCTGGGCGCAAAGGGCACATCAATCACCCCGGCCTGGAAGGCCCGAATTACGCCGAGTGCCAGATCACCGCCTCCGAGTTCCAGGGTTTTATCAATAATGCTTTGGGTTTCAGCCATGATTATTTCTGTTTCCTTCTGAAGCCCAGGAGTGGAAGGCATTTTCTGGTCAGCAAGCATGGCAACCAGCTGCTTTGTGGCCTTAAGCCCGTCTGCATTGGCTTCCTTGGTTGGAACCCCAAAGGCTTCATGAGGCGACTTTACAATAACCTTTGTTGCCCCGGCCATTGCTGCTGTTGCCGCCCCCCATGATATGACGCCGAAGGCTTTGGCTTCATCCTGGGGGAAGCCTCCCATCCACTGATGAAAGACGGTAGTGGTGCTTACATCTGAATATCCGTATTCCTTCATATATTCCTCTGTCAGCTTCTCCAGGGAATGTATTGCAGCCGCATCCTGAATCAGATTGCCGCACTGTCCGTATCCGACTGTAATATTTTTTACTCCCTGTTCAGCAGCCAGCAGGCTTTCAATAATTGCAATCGAATGGGAAATGCACGGAGGAACCAAAGTTCCGGTTAATGGGCCGAAAGGTTCACGGTTTATCGTTACCCCGGCTTCCTCATAAAGGCCTGTCAGCCTGTCAACATACTGCCAATCGTAAATGGTTTTTTCCAGGGGAACATTTTTGGCATAGGGAATGTTATAGGAAATGCCTCCCCCTTCAAAGGAAGTAAATCCGCCGGCCAGTGAGATTTCTGCCAGCAGCCGTGCGTCAGGTGTGCCGTGGCGTACCTGGACAGGCACATTCACAGCCTCATTTACCTTTCTGCAAACCCCGACACCGTAGTTCACCGCCGGGAAACCATTTAAAAGAGACCTGCCGGCCATTTTACTTTCATTAATTCCGTTCTCAGCCTCCTCATAGCGGTTTTGCCTGGTGTAGCTGTCGATGGTGGTGGGCAGAAGATCTGCCTCGCCCTGTTCTTCCAGATATTTGAGCAGCCGAATGTGTTCATCCACCAGGGCTACACCGGCCCTTGGCTGAATAAGCGTTTTTCCCTGTTGTTTGGCTTCATTTAATTTAAATGAAAATATCTTTTTTCTTGGAATGGTTCTATGATATGTAACTGCTTCCTCAAAATTTACATCCCTGCCTGTCGGCCACTGTTTTAAAACCTCCGACTGCAGCTTAAAAAATGTGCCTTCATCAAGCTTTTTATTCATGATTTCCATCATATCCGGCTCCTTCTTTGCTTATCCGTTCTCTAAATATGTTAAAGCTTCATTAGCTCCTTTTTCATAATTCGTATTCCAACTTCGGGATGATGCTCACAAAGTAAGCCCATTGCGGCCAGAATATATTTAGTATCCAGCAGAAACTCAGCTTGTTTTGGTTTTAACAGGGCTGGATTTGCTTCATCGTAGAGCGCCTGGCTCAGCACCTTCAAAGGGTTGCTGCTGTTAATTACAGGACCGCCGGTTCCTATAACGGTCTTAAGACCTGTCAGGTCTTTGCCGGTTTGTATATATGAAGCTCCCAGGGGAGTATAAAAGGTTTCGATAGTGCCGACATGGCGTTCCACTGCCAGCCTGACTGCTAAAGAAGCGAGGCCGAAGTCCAGCTTGCTCAGCTTCTCGTTGTCACAGGGAAGAATTTCAGGTGATTCTTTTATGAATTTCAAACAGCATTCTATATCGGCTGCTGGTAAATTAGTCAGCTTTTCCACCTGTTTTATGCCGGCTGCCTCCACCAGGGCTGATGCACTGTATCTTACGCCCAGATCGCCTTCAACGGTGCGTTTTACAAAAGGTTCAGGCAGGCCCTTATATATGACTCCTGATTGAGTCGGCAAACCGTCAGCAATTGAATGAACGTCGGTTGTGGCTCCTCCCGCATCCACAACCATCAGCTCTCCGATTCCTTTTTCATCTCCAAAACCTGCTGATAAGCGATGAGCAGCATTCAGGACGGCTGACGGAGTGGGCATTAATATGCCTTCAATGAGACTTTTTACTTTTGTAAGGCCCTTCGCATGAATAATTCGTTTAAGAAATATTTCCCGGATGGCCTCCCGGGCAGGCTCAATATTAAGGGTGTTAAATTCGGGCATTACGTTTTCGCATACTCTGACTTCTTTTCCGGACTTGCTTAATATGCTGAACACTTCATCTGCCGCAGATTTATTGCCGGCAACCACAATGGAAAAGTCTCCTGAAATGTCGGAAATAATGCGGGCGTTGTGGAGGATAACTTCCTTATTGCCTCCGTCGGTGCCTCCGGTTAAGAGCAGAATGTCCGGTTCTGCTTCCTCTATCTCACGGGCTTCATTTAAGCTGAGTTCATAGGAATATACTTATAACACTTTAGCCCCGGCGCTTAAGGCTGCCCTTTTGGCCGCTTCAGCCGTTAAATCGGGAACCAGGCCGACAGCCGCCATTCTGAGGCCTCCTGCGGCGCTGCTGCAGGCATATCTGGCTGTGTAATGTATTTTTCCGATTTGCTTTTCTAAATCTTTAAGGGCATTTTCCAGTCCTTCGTTTATGTCAGTGGATATGGTGGTAAAAGCCTTTGCCGTACCCAAAATAACTTCATTATCTATGTCTGCAGCGGTAAGCTTTGTATATGTACTTCCGAAATCAATAAGCAGGACTGCCTTCATTTATTCGACACCCAAATCCTTCTTTATATCTGCAATGGCCGTATCAGGGAGGGTTCCCGGGGGATAAACCCGGTTAAAGCCCATCTCTTTGAATTTTTTCTCTACTTCTTCAAAGGGTGTTTTTCCCACAACCAGATTGCCGCCCACATAGAGAAGGATGTCTTTCAGCCCGGCCTCATCACATTTCTCACGAAGACCCCGGCAGTCCAGCTCGCCATGGCCGTACAGGGATGAAACCAAAATGGCATCTGCATCGGTTTCAATGGCAGCGTTTATAAATTCTTCCTGGGATACCATCACACCCAGGTTTATGACCTTGAACCCTGCTTCAGTAAGGGCATAGTCCAGGATTTTATTCCCGATAGCATGAACATCGGCGCCGATTACCCCCAATACAAGAGTTTTATTGAGCACTTTACCACCGCTTTCTGTTTTTCTAGTAATGTAAATTTTTCAGTCCAAGGCCATGTCACGTAAGTTATCTTTTATAACCCATTAAACGAATGTTTGTGCAAAATAATATGGAGCTGATTTATGATGGGTTATGTTGTTCTGTATATGAAAATTTTAGTATATATTCCAAATTGATTATACTATATATATACTGATTATTCAAAACTGACAATTGCAAGTTTGCACTTTCATAACTGCACTGTCAGTATACTGATAAAGGAAGCCTTTGACTTTTTCCATATTAATATTTTCCTTGAAGTATTCTACCGTAGCAATAAAATTGTAGTCACCGCTGGTAGACCAAAGTATTTCATAAGCTTTTACATAAATAACTTCTAAATTGCAGTAATTATTTACATTATCATTGT
>JAAZHD010000152.1 GCA_012510895.1 Clostridiales bacterium | reverse complement strand
GGACCCTGGGCCAAAACCCACGGCCTTTTAATTTGCCCAGGTCATGGATTTCAACTCCGTCTACACAGGCGTCACCTTGCCCGTCAGCCACCTCGTAGGCGCTGAGAAGGCCTGCGTCCCGCAGTGTGGCAACTTGTTTAACCCAAATACGGGTATCCCATCTTCTATGCCCAATGGTTAACTGGCGAATCAGTGTCATTACCACCTTTAATTTTGAAACTTAACACATGGAACTTTGCCCCACTATTGCTTGTAGTTATTACTCAATTACCTGAGCTGTAGCCCTTCCTTAAATAACTTAGTTTATTTTTTGGTATAAGAAAGGCTATAATCAACAACCAAAAGGCTCCATGTCCGATAAATGTAGTCAATAATGAACTGTTACATAGAGCAAATGTCGGACCAACCAAGAGTAAACAACAGAGGTAAATGTTCTTACCTTCACACAAACTATCATAAAGATACATTAATAATGCCAAAGCGACAGTATAAATAAAGAGGCCGCAAAAGCCATAGTTGGCAAAAGCATCAGCCCAAAGATTGGCATTGGCGCTAAAGAGCCGGCCGTAGTATTCTTGTGCAATTAAAAAGGGAATGCCGAGCTCATACGTCCTAACATAATCTACCAGATAACCAAGGATTCTATTACTACCCATAAATACAAAAGGATGGCTGGCAAAATAATCGTAATAATAACCCGTATTAACTCCCGTAACAAATAGAAGACGCCTCACAAAGATATGCCATAATTTGTTATTATCAAAAAGATTAAACAGCAGTATTGAGAATATCACCAATAGATTTAGGCCATTGGTGATCAATAGACCAAAATATTTAGCCTTAAAATTCATAGCAAACAACACACCCAACGCTATCAAAATAAAAAATAGAGCACTTTTAAACCCACTAATTGAATAAATGTAAAGCTGACCCAATAAGCCCAATCCCAAATAAATAATTCTTCGTTTTATTAACCCATAAGCTATAAGAAGTGGATTAAAAATATAAAGCAACCAGCGAACAATATGGGAAATATCGCTATCGCTTGAGAGATTTTTTAAGCTTTCAACATATTCAGAGCGAACATTGTAGATGTTTGATAGCCCGGGAATATCCCTGGGCAAGCCAAACGCTTTAATTGCAATGAAAAACAAAATTAATATGATTACAGCGATAACCACCCAAAACAAAAGGGTATTTGTTTTAATGTGAGGCAATCTGATAACTGGTACCGTGTAGATCAGCCCTAATACCGCAAAAACTGATACCAATGAAATGGGTAGAAGTATTAATCGTTCAGGTTCCATAGTTAGGACATAAAAAGGAATTGTTGAAGAAGGAACTACGACAAGTAAATATAATATCCAGTATGTAACCTGAGTAGGGCGGGTAATGGAAACAGGTAACCATAAAGAAGGCAGTAACACTATAAAAAAAGAAAGTATAAATACAAATGTCGGATAATTACCGCCAGCTTCTCCAGGGGTATAAGTTACACGATAATTATTCATTAGCACTATGATATAGATCATTACTGAAATAATAATTAACAGCCGGCGATATATATTGTTACTTTTACAAGCATTTAATCCTTGCATCTCTTCACCACCCTTTTAGCCTTGCTAAATTAAACCCTTAACGCTGACTCTATATATAGACAGCAAGTATTACCTAACAAATATAAACCCCATTAATACTGTGCATAAAAGGACGAATACACCGAAAGCACCATCCATAAAGCGAGGCCGGTAGCCTACCGCGGAAAAATAGACCTTCTCAATCTGTATAACTCCAAAAGATCGTACTCGCCCTAAAAATCTTCTATCCCCATGTTCAAACTTCCAGACATTGTCTATCGATTCCCCTTACTAATATCTAACAATAAATCGATTGTGATTAATTCTTTTTTTGCACATCGCTTCCTCTAACAATAGGAAGAATT
>JAAZHD010000151.1 GCA_012510895.1 Clostridiales bacterium | reverse complement strand
CAATTGTATATTATAACACTTGTTTCCCAATGTCAAAATGTAGAATAAGACCCATTATACTATCATATAAGTCTATCTTTAGTTAGCAATCGATTAATCAAATAACTTATGGTATAATACGACTAAAGTGAAAGGCGGTGTATTACGGGTCTTACAAACCTAATCATATATGGAGAAAATGCGTTTAGACAAAATATTATCTAATTCCGGTTTGGGCAGCCGAAAAGAGGTAAAACAAATTATAAAAAGCGGAGAGGTGTACGTTTCAAAAAAAAGGATCACAGATCCTGGATATTTAGTAGACCCGGATAAAGAAAATATTCTTGTGAATGGGGAACCATTATATTATAAAAAGTTTTATTATCTTATGATGAATAAACCTGCCGGAGTTATCACCGCTACAAGGGATCTGAATGCTCAAACCGTTATAGATCTTCTTTCCCACCCCTATGATAAGTTTAATCTGTTTCCTGTGGGCCGTTTGGATAAAGATACAGAAGGTTTATTAATTCTAACCAACGATGGCAAGTTGGCTCATCAACTACTGTCTCCGAAAAAACATGTTTCAAAAACATATTATGCGGAAGTTACGGGCAAGGTTGGAAATAATGATATACAAGCTTTCAAGCAGGGAATCCAACTGGATAAGGATTATATAACACTGCCGGCAGAGCTTAAGATCCTTGAAGCTGCTGATATATCCAGAGTTATAATTACCGTTTATGAAGGAAAATTTCATCAGATAAAAAGAATGTTTAATGCTCTGAGTAAAAAAGTTATCTATTTAAAAAGGCTTTCCATGAGCAGCCTGAAACTTGATGAATCTCTTAAGCCAGGCAGTTATAGGGAACTTACACCATCAGAACTGGAATCTATAATTATCTCTAGTAAGGAGAACTGTTAAATGGAACATTATTATACAAATAACCCCAGCACACCTCACCAACTTAAAACAATCCATTTTACATTAAGAGATCTTTCTCTGAAACTGATTACAGACAGAGGAGTATTCTCGAAAGGCAAGGTAGATTATGGCAGCATGGTCTTGATTAAATCTTTGCCTGTGCTGAAAGGGAAAATTCTGGATTTAGGCTGCGGCTACGGTGTAATTGGAGTTAGTATTGCCAAATTAAACCCTGGCTCACAGGTGACAATGGCAGATGTAAATCAGCGCGCAGTTGAATTAGCTAAAGCCAATATCCGGGGAAATAATATAAAGAATGCAGTTGCTTTAGTCAGTGATGGTTTTACAAATATAAATGATAAATTTCATACAATTGTCAGCAATCCGCCTATACGTGCGGGTAAAAAAGTAATTTATCCTTTATTTGAGCAGAGTACAGAGTATCTGTATCCAGGAGGCTGTCTGTATCTGGTTATTCAGAAAAAACAAGGAGCTAAATCCGCTGCAGATAAACTAGAATCCATCTTTGGAAACTGTGAGTTAATAAACAAACAGGGGGGATATTGGATTCTAAAAAGCACAAAGGATACAGAATCACAATAAGCATTAAACCAGATCAGGAAGTTCCTTAACAAATAAGAAAAGATCCTCATAAGTCCCTTTATGATCGCTGTTTACCGGCAGATTATAGCTGTTTACAATATGGTTTGTTATAAGAAAAGTTTCCATGCCTAGTTTGGATGAAACCATGTCATCGCTAACGTCATTTCCTATCATTATGCACTGTTCAGGGCGTTTGCCAATTACTTCTAAAATCTCTTCGTAATACTCCAGGTTAGGTTTACAGAAAGAACTATTCTCATAACTTGTGATATGTATAAAATCCATAGGTTTCAAGCCTGCCCAATGTATTCGATGCAATATTGCCTTAAGGGGAAACAATGGATTTGTTGCAACTACAAGAGAATATCCTTTATTCTTAAGAACTGTTGCAATTTCTCTTACCAACGGTTCTTTTCTAACAATCTCCCTTATTTTCAAAAATCCCTCATCATAGTACTGATCAAATCTCTCCTTATATACATTCAGGTTGCCATCTATAAGCTTTTCAAAGGTCTCCATAAAAACTTGTTCATTGGTCTTATTCTTTTCTTTATTAGTCAACATAGCCTTTGTACCAATTAATACATTATCTATCAATTTATCTGCGTCTATTAAATCCTGAAAATATTTGCCCATTTCTTTAAAATAAATTTTTACGAAGTCATCCATGTCCACGGGCAGTAGAGTTCCGTCCAAATCAAATAGGATTGTGTCTCGCAATAAAACCACCTCTTTGCAGTTACTCAAGAAATGTAACATCATTCTCTGTTATTCCGTATTTCAATGCGCTGCTATATTCCAGTAAACGGTTTATTACTCTTTCCCGATCCTGACCTTTCAGCAAAGTAGGTTGGTAATCGTTTACATTAGTTTGGGATGATACGCTGCAAGGGTATACAAGGCCTTGATTATCTATAATTTCTCCGTTCTGCACAGTAAAAACATTTTGAAAAATAAATGTGTCTTTATCTGCAGGATTTCGATTGCCTCCAAAACAGAAGTTGCCCAAACTATATACTATGTATTTGCCTTTATATTTATCTATTCCCTGTATTACATGTGGATGATGGCCTATTACAACATCAGCACCTAAATCAATGGACAGCCTTCCCAGTTCCAATTGAACAGCATTGGGGTAATAGTCTCGTTCTATGCCCCAGTGAAAGCTTACAATTACAATATCTGCATTTTTTCTGACTTCTTCAATATCATTTTTCAGATCATCTTTAATTTCTGCAGTCCAGGAACTATAGCTGTATCCTATGCTTCCTATAGTGACCCCTTTTACTTCATAATAAGCTATATATCCTTCTCCGGAATATAAAACTCCAGCATCATTCAAAGTTTGCAGAGTGTCTTTGAACCCCTGTTCTAAATAATCATATATATGATTATTCGCAATATTTACCATCTCTACACTGCCCTTTAACAAAATATTTACATACTCAGGGTCTCCTTTGAATCTGAACCTCTTGTTTGCCTTTTTTTCAGCTTTTGTAAATGTAGTTTCCAGATTCACAAATGTCAGATCATCACTTTCAAATATGTGCTTTACATTCCTGAAAAAGTAAGATGGATCTTTCCCGACCTTCTCATATCGATGTTGAAAGGAATTTTCATATGTAAATGTTTCATCCATTCCTAATGTACAGTCTCCGGCGAAAGATATACGTATCTCTACCGGTAATTCTTCAGTTTGATCCGGAGTTAATTCAGGAGAAGATGAAGGGTGTGTTGGAATATCGGCAAGATGATCTGATGGTCCTTTTGCCGGCTGAGCGTCTGGCTTCTGACCAGATTGAAAGTTATGATCTTCTGTCTGAGCCTCACCAGAAGTGTCTGAAATCTTTGAATCGCCAAAAGTCCATATTCCTTGATCGTATACACGGCTTACTATAACCAACAAAAAAACTAATAATAAGACTATGACTCGCTTAAATATCTTCATTTGAAATATGCACTCACCTTTCAAAGGGATATGTCTCAGGCACTCCCTGCTTCAAAGCACCAATGAACAGGGTATCGTATCCGATCACAATTTCTTCATTTGTCGGTATGACCAAAACTGATGTTACCCCGGTCTTATCT
>JAAZHD010000150.1 GCA_012510895.1 Clostridiales bacterium | reverse complement strand
GCCGGACAACCACAGGAGGGATTTCCTCATAAACCATTTCCTTGCCGTCATTGAATTCCAGGGCTTTCACAAGCCGGGGCTGCATGAGCTTGCCGCCGTTTACCACTGCGCTTACTGCGTTTATGAGCTGTATGGGGGTAACGGCTATGGCCTGGCCGAAGCCCATTCTGGCCAGGTCCACATTCTTGACAGAAGAGCGGCTCATAACCACGCCCCGCTCTTCACCGTTTACATCTATACCGGTTTTGCTGCCAAAACCGAAAGCTTCCAGGTAGTCATAAAACCTGTTCACACCAAGCCCCAGGGCCATATCCATAAAGGCCGGGTTACAGGAGTTCTGCACTGCCTGGTGGAGGGTTTGATGACCATGGCCCCCGTACTTCCAGCATCTGATCCGCACTCCGTCCACCATCCGGTATCCGGGATCGTTAAAGGTGGAGTTTACGGATACTATCCCTTCTTCCAGGGCCGCTGCTGTGGTTATAATCTTGAAGGTGGAGCCCGGGTCCATATTATCCTTTACTGCGATGTTTTTTGTAAATTTTTCCATTTCCTCATATCCCAGTTCCCTGGGGGGATTATTAGGATCGAAGTCGGGCGCATTGGCCATGGCCAGCACATCTCCCGTTTTGGGATCCATGACAATGGCATATACCTTTTCCGCCTGATACTGATCCATGGCATCGGAAACAGCTTTTTCCGCAAAATGCTGTATTACCTGATCGATGGTGGTTATGACATTCCAGCCGTTTATGGGAGGAATCATTCTTTCCACATTGGTGGGTGTTTCCTTCCCCTTAACGTCGGTTTCCATAACTATTCGGCCGGATATTCCCTTTAAGTATTTATCGTAATAGAGTTCAAGCCCTTCCTGTCCTTTTATCCCCTCGCCCGGCTCAGCATATTTCATAGTAAAGCCTAAAACATGAGACGCCAGAGCGCCGTTGGGATAATAACGTTTGGGCTCCTCCGTAAAGTATATTCCCTTTATATTAAGCTCCCGGACTGCTATAGATTCTTCCCGGGTCAGCTGTCTTTTTACCCATACTTCGGACTGGGTGGTGTCCGATAATTTTTTATAAAGTTCTTCCGGATCCATGTCCAGAATGTTAGCCAGTTTTGCTGCGGTATCCCTGGGATCCGCCAACTGGCTGGGCCTTACTGCAATGCTGTCGGCACTGGCGCTTTGAGCCAGTACTTCTTTATTGCGGTCATATATGATTCCCCGCTGGGGATAAACATCCAGGGATCTGGTCCACTGATCTATGGCCTCGCTCTGAAGTTCTTTTCCCCAGACCAGCTGAATGTATCCGCTTCTGATTATAAGCGCGAATAAAACTGTCGCAGCTATCAACAGGAATACAAGAAGTCTTTTCCTAATTGTCACTGTCGGTGCAGACACCAACATTCCCCCTTCCCGGAAGCAAGAAACAGCGTAAAACCGGAAGAATTAATTAGACAGCCCCAGGAAGCGTTTCCAAAAGCTTTTCTCAAGCTGACCATAGTCCGCCTCTGCATGTTCTGTCTGTTTTTCCCGCTTTGGAACTTCCACATACTTTACCTGGTCCTCCTGCGGATAATCCATGCCCATTTCAGTGGCAGCAAATTCAATCTGCCTCAGGTCCTTCCTGAAGGCAAGCTCGACTTCCAGATTCTTTTTAAGGGTGTTTGCCTTCTCCAGTTCCTTTTCCAAAGCCAAAATTGCTCTGTGATTTTCAGATATGAGTGCGTAACGGTAAACTATGAAGCAAGCCGCCGCAAAGCATATCAATACCAGAGATATGGTCAGAAATTTGTTAAGTGCCTGGCTCCTGCCTGCAGGCCTTTTTTGAGGGACTTCCCGTTCTCTTATCCGGGGCTCTGTCTGCCGTTCCGGTATCTGGGTTATTTCAGGCTCCAGAACCGGTGCTGATGTTGCTTCCATATATGCATATTTCTCTGCTAACATTTTTATTCAGCCTCCCTGCTTTATATGCGACGGTTTTATTACAGCTTTTCACATGCTCTGAGTTTTGCGCTTCTTGCCCGGACATTGTCCTTTAGTTCATCCTGTCCGGCTGTTACAGGTTTTCTGGTGAGAATTTCTACTACAGGTTCTTTACTGCAAATGCAGACGGGTGTTCTCGGAGGACATATGCAAGGATCTTTCAGGCTGCGGAAGGTGTTTTTTACCACCCTGTCCTCCAGGGAATGGAATGTTATGACGCAAAGCCTGCCTCCGGGCTTCAGTACTTCCACTGCGTCACGCAAGGCGCCTTCCAGTAATTCCAGTTCCTGATTAACTGCTATGCGAAGGGCCTGAAATGTGCGTCTGGCCGGATGGGGGCCGTCTCGTCTGGCTGCTGCGGGGACCGCCTGCTTTATAACTTCCACAAGCTGACCGGTGGTTTCAAGAGGACGGTTTTTTACTATAAAGTCCGCAATTCTTTTGGCCCAGCGTTCTTCCCCGTAGTCCCGGATGATACGGGTCAGCTCCCCGGCAGATGCCTGGTTAACCAGTTCATAGGCGCTGAATTCCTGGGTGGTGTCCATGCGCATGTCCAGCCTTACGTCTTCATGGTAAGAAAAACCCCTTTCCGGGGTGTCCAGCTGGTGGGATGACACGCCTAAATCCAACAAGATGCCGTCTACAGCCTCGATATCAAGTTCTCTCAGTATGTTCCTGATGTCAGCATAGTTTCCGTGAACCAGATGAAAGGATCCGGAATAGGAGTTCAGCCTTTCCGAAGCTGCCCGGATGGCTGCCGGATCCCGATCGATTCCGATCAGGCGGCCTGCGGGGTGGATGGCTTTAAGGATTTCAAGGGAGTGACCTCCGCCGCCGATGGTTCCGTCGACGTAGGTTCCGCCGGGAACCGGGTTTAGATATGAGAGGGTTTCGTTGAGCAGGACTGGGGTGTGCTGGTAGGTCATGGAGATCCTCTTTTCTGCAAATTCAGGTAATAAAAATACAAACTTACTTCGTATTATGAGTTAATACATAAAGTGGAAGCAGTGATCGAAAAATATATTTATTTGAAGTTAGATTCCTAGTTCGGCCATTTTTTCGATGATGGCTTCCTGATCCAGGCTGGATTCGCCGTTATATGCCTCCCAGGCTTCTCTGTTCCAGATTTCCACGCGGGTTGAAACGCCGATAATGGAGATTTCCTTTTCGAGGGAGGCATGTTCTCTCAGATTGGAGGGAATGAGGATACGCCCTTGTTTATCTGTTTCGCATTCGGCAGCTCCGGCAAAGAAGAAGCGAATAAAGGCCCGTGCTTCCTTGCTGGTCAGAGGCAGGGTGCGCAGTTTCTGTTCGAGATTTTTCCATTCTTCATAGGGATATACAAACAGACAATTATCCAGGCCTTTGGTAACTACGAATTTTTCACCCAGTTCTTCGCGGAACTTGGCCGGCATGATAACTCTGCCCTTGGAATCTATTGTGTGCTGATATTCCCCTATGAACAAGACCTGCTTCCCCCTTCCCCCTGGAAATACGCAACCCGAATCAATTATACACCACTTTGCTCCACTTGGCACCACTTTCATCTACTATTCTATATTTTTTCTGATATTCCTTCAAGTAAAAGGGAAAAAATTAAAAAAAGAAGAGTGAAAGTTAAAGTTTTCTTCACTCTTCTTTTGAACTTGTATAGTGAGCTTGCCTATATTATTTTCTTCAGCTTGAAATCCAGGTAATCGCAGGACACAAGGTGGTATTCGCTTCCCTGGTATACACCTTCAAAGGCATTCTTTGCACCCTCCCCGTGGAGATGGCCGTATACCACATGGGCCGGCTTGTACCGGGAAAGGAGTTTTACCAGGTCCGTCTCATGCCCCTTATCATCAAAGGGAGGAAAGTGGAGCAAAACAATAAGCCTGTCATTGGTTGATTCGCTTTCTTCATAACCTGTGCTTTCAAGGGAAAGCTGCAGCCTTACCACTTCCCTGTTATAAATCTTTGCATCCTGGGCAGTAAAATCCTTCATGCCCGGGTTAACCCATCCCCGGGTACCGCAAAAGGTAAAGCCGGACAGCTCAATGCTGTCATTCTGAATAACGCAGGCGGAAGGCATAAGCATATTTCGGACCTTTGACAGGGATGACCACCAGTAGTCGTGATTACCCTTGATCATAATTTTTTTACCGGGGAGGCTTCCGATGGCATCCAGATCAGGTTTGGCTTCGGGAAGGCGCATGGCCCAGCTTATGTCCCCCGGAATCAGAACTATATCCCGGTCAGTAACACGG
>JAAZHD010000149.1 GCA_012510895.1 Clostridiales bacterium | reverse complement strand
CCATTTAATTAATAAATAATAATCATTATCAATTAGTAAACACTTTTTATATGGTTAAATCATCATTAATACTATAGTTTTCATTACTTTAACAAAAAATTCATTTACACGTACATTTTGTTAAGTGCAAAATTTTACGACCGGAAACAGACTTGACGAAAACAGTTGTTTCTGAAAAAATAAGAGATGCAACATGAGGTACAATAAAAAGAGATTATTGCTGGAAACTTGCTTTTTGCAATGCTTAATAGCCGGCATTTATATAGAAAGGCTGAAGATATATGTATGGAATAAACAAAGCTCCGTCGGAAACCACGGTGGTTGTGGGAATGTCAGGGGGCGTTGACTCATCGGTGGCTGCTTTGCTTCTAAAAGAGCAAGGTTATCAGGTCATAGGTGTTTTTATGAAAAATTGGGATGAGCCGGATGAAAACGGCATTTGTACTGCAACTGAAGACTATGAGGAAGCGGTTCGGGTTTGCAACCAGCTTGGGATTCCTTATTACTCTGTAAGTTTTGTCAAGGAATATTGGGACAGGGTTTTCACCTATTTCCTTGATGAGTATAAAAAGGGCAGAACCCCGAATCCGGATGTTTTATGCAACAAGGAAATAAAATTCAAGATGTTTCTTGATTATGCAATGAAGATTGGGGCTGACTATCTTGCAACGGGCCACTATGCCAGGATTCAGAGGGTTGAAGGAAGGGTACGTCTATTAAAAGGAAAGGACCGGGGGAAGGATCAGTCATATTTTCTGTGCGCCTTAAATCAGAGCCAGCTTTCAAAGGCCATATTTCCGGTAGGTGATTTGGAGAAAAAGGAAGTAAGAAGAATTGCCGCTGAGGTAGGACTGACCTCAGCAGACAGGAAGGACAGTACGGGAATTTGCTTTATCGGAGAAAGAAATTTCAAGAAATTTTTAAGCAGCTATCTGCCTGCTCAGCCTGGAGAAATACGCAGTCTGGACGACCCGAGTCTTGTTCTGGGACGCCATGACGGTTTAATGTACTATACACTGGGTCAGAGGAAGGGTCTTGGAATAGGCGGAGGCTTCGGGAGCGGAGAACCCTGGTTTGTAGCAGATAAGGACTTAAAGAACAATATTCTTTATGCAGTTCAGGGCGAAAATAACCCTGCCCTGTATTCCAGGGGACTAATTTCAAAGGAAGTAATCTGGATAACCGGTCTGCCCGGCAAAAAGCGGTTTTCATGTCAGGCTAAGTTCCGCTATCGCCAGCCGGATCAGGGCGTTCAGGTGGAAATTGCTGAAGATTTCACCTGCCGGGTATGGTTTGACAAGCCTCAAAGAGCGGTTACACCCGGTCAGTTTGTTGTGTTTTACGATAATGAAGAATGCCTGGGCGGAGGGCCTATAGATGAAGTGATCAAATAAACAAAGTATATAAAAATTTCGCTATAGGGGGTAGTAATATCATGCATGAAAATCTCTTATTTGCCTTCTTGCTGACCTTGCTTGCCGGTTTATCCACCGGTATAGGCAGCGCGATTGCATTTTTCACAAAAAAAACAAATACAAGATTCTTATCGGTGGCTTTGGGTTTTTCTGCCGGGGGCATGGTCTATATATCCTTTGTTGAAATATTTGCAGAGGCATCTCAAACCCTTAAGGCGGAATTAGGAAACACAAAAGGTTCCTGGATTGCAATTATCGCATTCTTTTTTGGCATATTTTTAATTGCCATGATTGATAAATTGGTACCGGATTATGAAAATCCTCACGAAACCAAAAGAGTTGAAGCTATTAAGGGAGAGGCTCCCTCGGATTTGCCGGATCATATGATACAGGAAGAAGCGGCAAAACTTGACAGTGCAAAACTGCTTCGGGCCGGAATCTTTACTGCATTGGCGGTCGCCATTCACAACTTCCCTGAAGGTTTTGCAACCATTGTAGCTGCTCTGCGTGATCCCAGTTTAGGTATCAGTATTGCTATAGCCATAGCCATTCATAATATACCTGAGGGAATTGCTGTTTCTGTTCCGGTGTATTATGCCACGGACAGCAGGAAAAAGGCATTTCGTTATTCCTTACTTTCGGGCATGTCAGAGCCCGTTGGCGCACTTGTGGGATACCTTATCCTGTCTCCTTTTATGTCTGAAACCTTGTTTGGAATTGTATTTGCCATTATTGCCGGCATTATGGTTTTCATTTCCTTTGACCAGCTGCTGCCCACGGCAAGAGAATATGGCGAACACCATTTATCCATTTATGGGCTCATTGCCGGAATGGCTCTGATGGCAGTCAGTCTTATGCTCTTTTAGTTACCAGCGTTTGTCCCTGAAAGCATCTTTAAAACGCTTTCGGTTCTTGTAAGTCTGTCGGCGCAGTTTTAAATTGGTAAACAGGTCAGACCAGAAGAATATAAAGAAATTAACTACTGACGCGATGGCTGCCAATTTCATGGGCAGCGGATTAAAAATCAGGGAAAATACGATAAAAGCCCAGTTTAAGTAAGCTATGTATTTTATCTTAACAGGAATGAAGAAGAAAAGCAGAACCTCAAAGTTGGGAAAGAGATAAGCAAAGGCCAGAAACAAGGAAAGATTCAGATGCTCGGTTGTGACCGTCCCTTTGCCTATGAAGGAAGCAATAATGGTGCATATAACCCCTATAAGATAATAGAGGTTGAAGCGGAAGCTGCCCCATTGATTTTCCAGATTGCTGCCAACAAGATAATAAAAATACAGGGCAAATATGGTCCATATAGGGTGCATGGTGGGGGGAAGAAATAAGAAAGTTATCAGTCTTCAGATTTCTCCCCTCATAACCAATGAAGGATTAAGATAGAATTTCATAAACAGATTGCTCTGGGGAACCAGCATTTCCAGAACATAGACAACTGCATTTATTACTACGATATAAGTCATCAAGTCGCGGATGGCATACCTTGAGAAGTTTCTTTCCAGCTTTCTGACCCAGTTCATTTTTGAGAATCACTCCTTGTCGGCGTCTTAGGCTTAAAATATCTTGACAAACATTATATTATCAAGTATTATAAAATGCAAACTGAATTATGAAAAGGCTGTGAAGAGGACAGTAGTTCAGGTACGGATTTTCAGAGACGCGGCTGTTTGGTGGAAGGCTGTGATGATGTCCTGAATGAATATCACCTCGGAGCCAAAGGCTGAAAGAGCATGCAGCTTTATTAAGTCTCTTCGCTTAAACAGCGTTATCATTTTTTAACGAGAGATAAGGGCTTATTATGTCCTTATAACTTGGGTGGTACCGCGGAAAGTTTCGTCCCTTGGCATTTGCCATGGGATTTTTTAATTATATCTAACATTATTCTTATTCGTTTTTTTAAGAAAGATAACACTAGTTTAGTCAGAAAGATAACAGTAGTTTAGAAGGAAGGACTGAGAGCATAGATGGAAATTTTTAAACCATTATCCAGCAAGCCGGTCAGTGAAAATGAAAAAGACATTTCTGAATTTTGGGAAGAGATTCGGTTACTGGATAAAAGCATAGAAACAAGAGAAGGCAGCAAACCTTTTATCTTTTATGAAGGGCCGCCTACTGCCAACGGGCATCCCGGCATTCACCACGTTATTTCCAGAACACTTAAAGACAGCACTTGCCGTTACAAGACTATGAGAGGGTACCAGGTGAAAAGGAAGGCCGGATGGGACACTCATGGTCTGCCGGTGGAGATTGAAGTTGAAAGGGAATTAGGCCTGGGAAGCAAGCAGGAAATTGATGATTACGGCATAGCTGCTTTTAATCAGAAGTGCCGGGAGTCGGTATTCAAGTATGAAAAAGAATGGCGCGAAATGTCCAAGCGAATGGGTTATGAAATTGATATGGATAACCCCTATATAACCCTGGACAACGACTATATCGAAACTGTCTGGTGGATTCTAAAAGAGTTTTTCAAGGCAGACATGCTGTATGAAGGGCATAAAATCCTGCCCTATTGTCCCCGCTGCGGAACAGGGCTGGCATCCCATGAAGTGGCGCAGGGATATGAGGAAGGCAAGAGCACTACAGTTTACGTAAAATTCAAGCGCAAGGACAAGGACGAGTACTTCCTGGTCTGGACCACCACCCCCTGGACTCTGGCTTCCAATGTGGCCTTAACCGTGCATCCTGAAGAGACCTATTTAAAAATTAACTTTGAAGATTCAGTTTACTATATAGAAGAAAGTCTGGCTCCCAAGGTGCTTGGGGAGGAGTTTGAGGTTCTGGCCAGATTTAAGGGCAAGGATCTGGAACATATTGAATATGAACAGTTAATGCCTTTTGTCGAAACCGATAAAAAAGCTTTCTTTGTCACCCTGGCAGACTATGTCACAAAAGAAGACGGTACAGGAATTGTTCATACAGCCCCTGCCTTTGGTGAGGATGACTATCAGACAGGACAGCGATATAGCCTGCCGGTTCTGCAGCCCGTGGATGAAACCGGCCGCTATACTGCCACCCCCTGGAAGGGCATGTTTGTCATGGATGCCGATAAGGAGATTATAAAATGGCTGGCAGCAGAAGGTAAGCTGTTTAAGAAAGAAACAGTTGTACACAACTATCCTCACTGCTGGAGGTGCCACACACCCCTGCTTTACTATGCCAAGCCCAGCTGGTACATTGCCATGACCCGGCTTAAGGACAAACTGATTGAAAACAACAATCAGGTTGACTGGTATCCCAGCTTTGTAGGTGAGAAAAGATTCGGCAACTGGCTGGAAAATCTGAATGACTGGGCAATTTCCCGCTCCCGGTATTGGGGCACCCCGCTTAATATATGGTGCTGTGAATGCGGACATCTGGACAGCATCGGTTCCAGAAAAGAACTGGTTGAGCGGGCATTGGAAGACATTGACGAGAGTATTGACCTGCACCGCCCCTATGTGGATGAAGTGCATATTAAATGTGAAAAATGCGGCGGCATCATGACCAGGGAAAAGGACGTTATCGACTGTTGGTTTGACAGCGGCGCCATGCCCTTTGCACAGCACCACTATCCATTTGAGAACAGGGATAGCTTTAATGACCTTTTCCCGGCAGATTTTATCTGCGAAGGAATTGACCAGACTCGCGGATGGTTCTATTCCCTTATAGCTATTTCCACCTTTTTGACTGGGAAATCCCCTTATAAATCCGTGCTGGTCAACGATCTGATACTTGATAAGGAAGGCACCAAGATGTCCAAGTCAAGAGGAAATACGGTTGATCCCTTTGAACTCTTTGACAAGTACGGTGCCGATACTCTGCGCTGGTACCTCTTATATGTTTCTCCCCCCTGGCAGCCTACCCGCTTTGATATTGAAGGGTTAAGAGAGGTACAGAGTAAGTTCTTTGGTACTGTAAAGAATGTTTACCACTTCTTTACCCTGTATGCAAATACAGATAAAATGGATCCCAGGGAATTCTTTGTACCCTATGAGCAGAGGCCGGAGCTGGATCGCTGGATTTTATCCAAGTTCAACAGCCTGAAACTGGCTGTTGAGGAGGATATGGAGATATTTGAGTTTACTAGGGCCGTCCGCCGTATGCAGGACTTTGTAAATGAGGATCTGTCCAACTGGTACATCAGGCGTTCCCGGAGAAGATTCTGGGCTTCAGAGCTTGATGATGACAAAAAGGCAGTTTACAATACCACCTATGAGATTCTGGTAGAGTTTGTACAGCTTTTTGCACCTTTCGCTCCCTTCCTGTCCGAGGAGATCTATAAAAAGCTTACAGGCGAGCTTTCGGTACACTTGAGCAATTATCCTGTTGCAAATCGGGAACTCATAGATCCGAAGCTTGAGGAAACCATGGATCTGGTTCGGGATCTGGTAACCCTTGGACGTTCTTCAAGGGAGTCAGCCCGCATTAAAGTGCGTCAGCCCATTGCAGAGGTTCTCATAGACGGAAAATATGAGGACATGATCTCTCATTTGGCGCCCCTGATACAAGAGGAACTGAATGTAAAGAAAGTTGTTTTCACCCGGGATATTAACCAATACATGGACTTTAAACTGAAGCCCAACTTTAAAACAGCCGGGCCTGTTCTTGGTTCCAGGATTAAGCTTTTTGCAAAGGCTCTGTCACAGCTGGATGCCTCAGAAGTGGCTCCAAGGCTGGAAAATGGTGAAACATTGACCCTGGACCTGGACGGAGAACCCTATGAAATCAGCAAGGAAAATGTGATTATTACCATTACAGCCAAAGAAGGTTTTCAGGTGGTTACAGAAAACAACTTATTCGTGGTTTTGGACACTACTCTGACCCGGGAACTCATCGACGAAGGCCTGGCCAGAGAACTGATTTCCAAGGTGCAGCAGATGCGAAAGGCTAATGATTATAATGTGACAGATAATATCCGGATCTTCCTGAATGCCGATGAGGAAGTGGCACATGCTGTAAGTGCACATGAAGAGTATATTAAAACAGAAACCCTGGCCCTTGAAATAAGGCATGTGCAAAAAGATGAAGCCGACCTTGAAATGGTTGACTTAAACGGCCACAAAACCGGCATATGCCTGGAGAGGATTACTAAAT
>JAAZHD010000148.1 GCA_012510895.1 Clostridiales bacterium | reverse complement strand
AATGCCCAGGTGGAATCAAGGAGGTTACGGTACTTTTCATCCCTCATAGCCAGACATACAAAGGACTGCCGGGAAGAATTTATATCTTCACCGCTGATCTGAAAAAAGCCATATTCCCGGCACAGGGAGCGAACCCGGTCAAGCTGCTGCATTGTATTTCTGGAAGGCATGTAAGTAACGGCATTAAACCCAAGTTCCTTAAGTAAGGGGAAGAGTTCATCCAGATAATCAACTTCAAACTTTTGAGCTTTTTTGTCTCCGGTAACGGAATCTCCTACATCGCCCAAATATGCATAAGCTGAAATTGCTCCCACTTCTTTTGATAAGGCAATTACCTCTCTGACATCAGGACACTCATCCGATGCATCTATATAAAATGCAGAGACCAATTCGCTTTTTAGCAGTCCCAATAAATCATAAGCATAGTGAGGATTGGATTTGTCTATCAGATATCTTTGAATTCTTTCGCTTATATTCAGTTTTAAGTCATCCTTAAGGTAGTCCACCAATGCCTTTCCCTTTCCATAAAGTTCGATAAGGCGAAGAGAAAGTGCATACAAAATATGGCGTTCGGTGATGCTTCCATATTCACTGGCTTTGGAAATAGGCACTACATCCTGTTCAAAGTCCAGTTTCAGTTCGAGGTGCCCTAGCAGGTCATTTATCCGCTCCACCATTTTTTTGTTCCGGTTGTTGCGATGAACCTGATAGGGTATAAAATACGATTTTATTTTTTCAATCTGTGTATGAGGGAGTCCATGCAAGGTTATATAGGCAATGGAATCCTGGTCCGGGTTGTTGATTCGTCTTCCTGCCAGCGGTGTATCTGAAAAATCCACCCGGCATTCCACCCCTATTGTTGTAGCTATGCCTGCTATTTTTCCTGCCTGAATGAACTCCTCAGCTCCGCTTATGGAATCATGATCCATAATTCCTGCTGTTGCCAGTCCTGACTGGTATGCCATCCAGACTGCCTTGGCCGGTGAATAGGGAGAGAAAGAATAAGCTGTATGAATATGATTGTTCACGTCACTTCCGGTTTTTGGCCGGGGCAGCTCTCCGCTGTTGATTTTCTCCATTAGAGATTTAAGACTTTCCAGTCGGACTTCCTTATCTTGGTGATTCAAATTTTCCACGAGCTTTGCTATTTCCTGATTCATTATAAAACCTCCGTGATATTCTATCTCATTTCCTGCCCGCCGGTAACATTGATGGCCTGACCGGTCATATAACTTGACTCATCTGATGCCAAAAATACCATTACGTTGGCAACATCTTCATATTGGCAGCTTCGTCCCAGAGGTACCTGACCAAGATACTTTTGCCTTACTTCTTCTTCAGTTATGCCTTGATTCTTTGCATATTGCTTAAATAGGCTGTTTACCCACAGGGGGGAGTCCAGGAGATTGCCCGGGCAGATGGCGTTAACCCGTATATTATGTTCTGCCAGTTCCAATGCCAGGCTTTGGGTCAGCCCGATTCCGCCGAATTTGGATGCTGCATAGGCTGAGTTCTTATATGAACCTTTTTTTCCGGATTTGCTGTTGATCTGTATAATGTTACCTTTTTTTTGGGGAATCATTACTCTTGCAGCAGCCTTGGCTGCCAGGAAATAACCTACTAAATTAATATCTATCATTTTACGCCATTCTTCCACTGTGAAGTTTGTAATGGGTTTGGCGATCAGTATAGCAGCATTTGATACCAATAAATCAAGTGCACCATATTTTTCAACAGTATAGTTTACCATTTTCTCTACTTGCTCTTCATTGGTTACATCCACATGAAATGCGGAGCCGCTTTTTAATGATGCTGCAACTTTTTTAGCGGCTTCATAATTTATATCGGCTACTACCACATTGCAGCCTTCCCGATCCAACCTTTGGCACAGCGCTTCTCCAAGGCCTTGGCCGCCGCCGGTAACTATAGCCGTTTGTCCTTTTAATCTTTGATACAATTCCATGGGGGTACCTCCTTCTATATGGGCATCTATGTATTTCTAATATCAGATTTCTGTTAATTATTATATTATAGATGTTGGTTTGTGTCGATATTTTT
>JAAZHD010000147.1 GCA_012510895.1 Clostridiales bacterium | reverse complement strand
GTATGCCTGTGGACAGGCGCCTGGTGTAATATCCCGGCATATCAATTCCCAGCGGAGGGGTCACATCCAATCTGCAAAAACCAGCTTGTAACATACAAGAATCTCCTCTTTTCTTATTAAATTTTATCAGTATTAATTAACACTTTGGTTTCTTCTTTAGATATGAAGTCTTAGTTTTATGCAAAAATTCTGTCCATCCTCAGCATAGGCTGAGGACGGACATTTATACAATAAACAGTAATGAAATAATTATAGGCTGTATTATGAGTCAGTCGTCAAATGTTTACAAAAAGCTTTTTGTTTAAGCTGTCAAATAACTCCATCTTTTTGTTCAATACTTTATTTTCACGGGGCCGGAATACTTTTTTAACTTATATAAGTTCTGCAGCCTGCTTATAATCTGCTATGCTGCCTGAAGTGACAGCTCCGATTATAGCTGCCCCGAACAGGGCTGCCTCCGGGTTCTCCGGAATGACTACAGGTATTTGAGTTATGTCTGCCTTTAGCTGATTCCAATAGTCCGACTTTGCCCCGCCGCCGGTTGTAATGATCTCGGCAGGACTTATATCCAGTTCTTTTAAAGCATTAATATTCTTATTAAGCAGGAAAGCAACACCTTCCATTACTGCTGCTGCAAAGTCCACTTCATCATGTTCAATATTAATGCCGTAAAAGACGCCGGAAGCATTTCTGTCGAATTCAGGTGAGTTAACCCCGTTTATATAAGGCAGAAAGATCAGTTTTTCATCTGTCTCTCTCTGGGAGGCTTCATCATCCAATTGCTTAAAGGTCTTATTCCCGGCAAATTTATCCCTGAACCATTCCAGACATATGCCTCCGCTTTCACAAACCGGCAGATATACATAACTATCAGGAAACGGTCCATAATGACAGGGAATTTTTCCCTTATCGGTCTTAAAGCTGTCTGCTATAGCGGCTATGGCAAGAACAGTACCTGTAGATTCACTGACCTTCCCCTTCATTATATTCCCTGTGCCTATCATTCCTGCAAAATGATCAAGCGTGCCGCAGTTTATAATGGAGTCATAAGATACATTAATTTCGTCGGCAGCTTCTTTTATAATAGTGCCAAGCTCTGTGCAGGGCTCAACCAGCTCAGGAAGATTGGACGGGGACACTCCGCAGAAATCCAATATTTCGCCCCAGTAATCTTTTTTTCTTATATCCAAATAATGAGTGAAATTATATATGGAGTATTCGCCTTTCACCACACCGCTGAGGCGATATGCTATATAGTCCTTTATCATAAGATATCTTATGCCGCTGCCGGTTAATTCCGGCCTGTGGCTTTTAAGCCATAGCATTTTAGTTATAGGAAAGGTCTCTGTTACATAGCTTTGTCCTGTAATTTCATACCTTTGCTTTTGCGGAAAATGGGCCTCGATTAACTCAGTTTCCCTGGTGCTTCTCGCATCCATCCAGGAAATAGCATTGGCCAGCGGATTGTAATCCTTATCTGTTATGACCAAAGATTCAGCCTGCCCGGTTAAAGTGATATAATGTTTTTCTCTGCTGCCTCCGTAAGAATCTGCGATACTTTCCTTCAATGCTTCCAGTACAAGCTTGAGATAATCTTCAGGATTAAATTCAACAATTCCTCCCGTGCCATCATATTTCACCTTTATCCCTTTTGAGGATAAAGGTGAAAGATCGGCACTGTAGCAGCAGACCTTTACATTGGTAGTTCCAAGGTCAATTGCTATATATCCCATATCAGTACCCTACAGTTTCCCAGAAATCAAACGGTTTTGCTATTTCTTCGCTGACATAAACCTGGGTCTTCATCAGCTGCAGTATGGAACTTGGAACCAAAGGCGTTACCGGGCCGTGGAGAATAAGCCTGGAGACCATTCTCTGCCAGGATGAGAATGTATCATTGGTCAGAAGTGAATGAATCTCTATTCTTTCTCTGGCGTTTGCTACGTCAAAGGGACCAATGGTAGCTGCCTTGGGCGGTACTGCCGCAATATATCCTGACTGACCGAATATGCCGTGGAGAGAATTCTGCATTATGGTCATGGGATGCAGCTTAATAATTTTCGCAGTCTGTTTCAGATATTCATTTATATCTTCCACAATAAATTCCTCGACCGGATCAACAAAAGCAATATGACCTGTCCAGCCGGGGCTTGAATAACATAAGTCGGCTCCGCCTTCACCAATGTCAACTATCATTTGTGAGTAGCTGGAGAAATTCTCTTTTGTGGGATAATGTACATTTTCCATGGGCATTCTTAATTCAGGGTCAATAGCATATACGAAATATTTAATCATGGATCTGGCAAGGCTTGCCTTATATGTTATGGGAGCAATGTTTCCATCCTGATCTGCCCATTCATCCATTGCAAAGATATGTACATTGCGGCAATTTACTCTGTGATAGTTAATTAAGGATGCCAGAGGAAGATAAGTTTCAGGTTCCGGATTTCCTAAAATGACGGTAAACTTTTTGTCCTGTTCATAGGATTCCTTGATTCTGGTGAAAAGATGACCTATGACAACGGGATGGGGATTCAGATGAACTTCAATTTTGAAATCCGGATTCGGGTGTTTTTCCAAATCTTTCCCACTTATTTTCCGCACCCTCTCGCATACTTCCCGATCTTTAAACGGTACAAAATCCGCCGGGATAAAGTCAAAGTCAGTTGGAGGGTCAACCTTAATGAAATTCATTGTCATTCTCCTTCCATTCCTTTTATTATTTTATTGGATTATTTCACCTTGCAATATTACAAGGTTAACACTCATTTTATCGTCCACTAGGATTAAGTCGGCATCAAAGCCCTTTTCAATTCTGCCTTTTGTATTAAACCCTAAAAGCTTTGCCGGGTTGGTGGATGCAAATTTAAATACATCGCATAAGCTTGAGCCGGTATGCAGCATCATATTATAACAGGCAACATCAAGGGTCAGTTTTGAACCTGCAATTTCACCCTGATGATCAAAATTAATGTCGGTAACCCCTTCGTAGCCTTCAGGAACAGGGCCGTCAAATACACAGGCATCAGAAATCAGGATTATCTTGTTTTTACCTTTAATCTTAAGTACCATTCTAAGCATATAAGGATCAACATGTATGCCTCTTCTGTCGCATATAAGCTCTGCATAGATCTCATCGTTATAATTTACGGTTTCATCTACGCTGACGCCCCTGCATTCCGGATATTTCTGAAGATCGCCTGTAGCATTGGTATGATGGGTTGCCAGCTTAAGGCCATAAGGCATTAAGCGTTCTATCTCATAAGGGGAAGCCTCGCTGTGAGCTACTGAAAAAACAATGTCCGGTATTGCAGTCTTAACATCCTTTACAAAGGTTTCTATATTCTCCCTTTCCGGAGCCAGACACCAGACTTTCGCAAAGTCTCCCGCTGCTTCAATCAGCTCCATATAGTCCTTGGGGTCAACCGGCTTTTTCCATGGATTATTCTCACGATCAGCCCCGAATTTAGGATTAAGATAAGGAGCTTCCATATAAAGCCCTCTTATAATTCTGCCTTCCTCTTTTTTGCTGTTTTCCTTGATATGCTCAATCTGTTCGAGCAATTGCTCCCTGGTTGCATTGAAGTATACAGTAGGAAGCAGAGAAGTGGTACCGTGCATAAGATGCGCCCTTGCTGCCTTCAAAGGTTCTTCATAAAACCAATAGTCGCCTCCTGCATGGGTATGTATATCAATCAGGCCCGGTCCAAGGTATTTCCCGCCGGCATCAATAACCCGACAACCATCCGGAATGGAAATTTTGCCTGTGTAACCGTAATCAAGGATCTTTCCGTTCTTAATAAGCACCGTCCCGTTCTCCATCATATATTCCGGAAATATTAACATAGCATTGGTAATAGCAAGCATATATTTCAACCCCTTTTTATTTTATGGACGCCGCTGTATCATAACTATTGCATTTGACAGATTAATATTCACATGCGTTAGGAAATATGATTTCTGCCTGTGTTTAATAGATAGTTTCTATTAAATGAAGGAAATCTTTTTCTTTGCAGTCTTGGTTTTATTATAATAGTTTTATTCCATAAAGTCAATATATTTATTGTATAAAACTATAAATTGCCCTGTATATGATATAACCATCTGAATGAAAAAGCCTGAAACCCGCTTGTCGAAGCAAGTTCCAGGCTATTTACCGTTTATTTAAATCTTATCTGTTACAGCTCACACTCAAGGTTTCCCATGGGAGACATTATAACAGCCTTCCTGACAGTACGCGGACCAAAATCAAAGGGATCTGTCTCTATGCCGTTATCAGCCGGTCTTGCATTCCAGAGCCTTGCCTGCAGCCAGGGAATGTATTGAAATACCTGCACAGCCCCGTGATCTCCCCTGATTTCTGCACCTGCACGGTTATAATAGCCGTCATAGCTTTCTGCCCAGGCATCAAGATAGGAAGGATCGTTAAATTTTATGGCACAGAAACCTAGAAAGCGGGCAAGATACTCAACGTGCCACAAGGGATCATCAGGCTGCTTTAATTTAAACCATTCCTCATTCCGGCCTGATCTGAACATTATATCATCTTTGAAATAATGCTGATAAGACCAGCCCTTAACCGCATTATCACCTGACTCCGTCTTTATAATATGCTCAAATCTTTCTTTCATCAGCCAGTCTCCGAATTTTTTAACTGCTGCCAGCATTTCAGGCTCATCAGGATGCAGTTCCAGGTAATCCACAACGCCGCCTAAGGCCATTAAGCCCATCCAGGGTTTGACTATATAGGCAGCCCACTGATGCACGCCTGTGCCGCCGCCCTGGTCGCCGAAACTGCCGTCTTCCTTTTGGGTGGCAACCACATCCTTAATTGAATCTTTGGCAATCTCCTTATAATGTAAATCATTGAAATAACGATACAGCAAAACTGCCCCTCTGATAAAACAGGCATCCCTGCCTACACAAAGCCTGGGCCATGAATTCTTATGCGTATAATATGAGGTGTCTATAACAGCCTTTGCTGCATTTAAGAGATATGGATCTCCGGTTTCCAGATATGCCAGTACCGGACCGTGTACGCGGTTCATTGGAACTGAAAAAGCATTGGGAGGATATCCGTGCATCCTGACAGCTTTTGCGGCATGATCTATATATACATCAGTAAATACGTAAGCAGAACGCATGGCCAGGTCATAATCTTCAAAGTCCCCTGTTCTCCAGGCGCATAAGAACTGGCCTCCGGGCATCTCACCTTCCCAGCCGGGTTCACATTTTCCCGCGTCTCCCAGTACATGTGTATTCCTGGGTACGCTGCCGTCTTCAAAACCGCCGCGGACTATATATTCCTTAATATATTTCCGTGCACTTTCTATGACCTTATCATATTCATTTGAAACCGGAAGCAATGATTCAGGCAGAAATTCCTGGCACAAGCCGTACCACCAGGCTGGTGCAAGGTACCTGACCACCCTGGGTGAACGATCGGACAGGCTGAAAGAGAACCTTATGGTTCTGGCCATTCCTCTTGGTATTATTTTATCTTTGGAATGGAAAATGAATTCATCTTTCAGTATCACTTTCGGGGCTATCCCGCCGTAAAGCTCACACCCTTCATAGGGCTGCCATACAACAAAGTCATTTTCATAATCAAAACTGCCTGGTTGATCTTCGGTGGCAAGGTGCTTTGAATCTGATATGTCAAATTCAATGTCGCCGATTCTTAAATTATCCCTGTCACCCTTCCAGCTTCCTAATATATCTTTGATATTATCCTTTTCATTAAATACCTTGAAGCCTATTACCGGAACAGCATCTTTCAGGTCAAGACCGTCATCAAAAAACTTGCTGTTAATATGGTGAGCGTAAACTTCACATACGCCGTTTGAATGAAGCCTTGCATAAATATTGCCGTTTAACCAGTTATGCTTATGCAGGAAAGGATTATCATAACCGACATTGTTTCTTAAATCACGTGAATCATATACAACAAGAGGAATTGCGCCGCCGATTTCTATTTCTTTGCAGTTAAGATCATCATTCAGCACCACCATTTTGCAGGCTTCCCACCAATGGACCTCCCCCTTGGTTCTGAGACCCATTGCAATGCCCAGTTTCTTATCTTTCCATGAAATAACTGCCATATGCCTTTCCCAGGCAAAACCGGGATCTTCACATTTTTCTAATAAAACCATGGATACATCCGGAGTATGATAATCATCAGCCTTGGAAGCATTTGGAGCTTCATCATCGATTTTATCCGCCGGTATCAGGCTCAGATTATCAGGTGCCGTGTTATTGCCGTCGGCAATCATTAATAGTCTCCGCGGATTACCGGCTTCTTCGGATATCCAGTTTCCAATCTCCTTTATGTTAACTCTGTCACTGTATGCCTCTGGGTTATTGTCAGCGCCAAGCTTTAAGTTCTTCGTAGCACCGGCAGGTACAGGCAGTGATGTTATCCATAGCCCGGCTTCTGAACTATCCCCTAACTTTTTGAGTGTCAGCTTATCCATATACTTTAAGTAAGCTTTGCTGTTATTCATTTTTATCCCCCCAGGATTTTTTTGAACGGCGGTATATTTGTGAAATATAAATGAATTTTATTTAAGGCCGTATATTGCCTCTTCTGATCTTCAGATTGAGCGGCTGAAGGTTGAATACTTTTTCTGAGTTTTTGTGTGCTATCTTGTTTAATACATCATATGGCAGTCTGAGTTGATTGATAAATCTGGCATGTCCTAAAAAGCTTTCAATAAGATACCGGTCAATGCCTCCCGGTACTAATGCACAATCTGAACCAAACAGAATTCTGTCCTGGAATTCAATGCAAAAATCACGCAATATCTTTCTGTCCGGCTCATAAAGAATATCAGCCCAGCGCAGGAAAAAGCCGCAGCTGGTATCAATATAAAGATTTGAATAATCTTTCAGGAGTTGTCTTAACTTGTCAAGTCCCACATGAAGCTGATGGGCTCCGACAACTTTTAAATCGGGATAATTTCTTAATACTTTTAAAAATATGTCCAGCAAATCCTGATTGTTAAACTTTATTCCTCTTTGCCAGCCTTCCTGCCAATAGCTGTTCTCACCGCCTCCATGATAGGGCGAAGCACTGACCCTTTGTGTAACAT
>JAAZHD010000608.1 GCA_012510895.1 Clostridiales bacterium | reverse complement strand
TTTACCAATACCATTGCCTTATTTACGCTATAGACAGCGCCCTTAACCTGGGCTTTGTTTGAGACGTCTCCGAATACAGTAACCTCAGTATTTGTGTTTTCGGCTTTTACACCATGAACAAATCCTGTTGCGCTCCCATTTACAGTTACCTTGGAGCCGTTTAAGGCCAATACTCCTATAGCAGTAGACGAATCTGTAACAATCGTATTCTTAGCTGATGCATTTGTTACTGATACCTTGCTGTCAAGGTCTGCATAAACACCGTATAATCTACCACTTACGTTCAGTTCACCGTTTCCTATAAGAGATATGCTGCCTTCCGTTACTTTAAGTCCTTCATCTGCAGCTGTGTCAATATAAAGAATGTGTCCGTTCAGGTCTAAAGTGAAATGTTTATTGTTTGTTGCTATACCATCAATATTATTATAGTTTTTGAGCATTTTGATTGTTTCAGTGGAACCAGCCGCGTTCAATGCTTCTGTCAATGTCTCATATTGTATTCCGTTCATTTCGCAGACTTAATCATCAGAGATATCCTCCGGGGTCTTAACAGTAAGATGCTGTACTTCGGTGCAGATGGTTAATGGGTTGGAATACATGGTGTTACCTACCACCATATAGAGTTCATAATCCGTATTCCCTGTAGCACCGGTTACGATAAATTGTCCACTTCCGTCTAAGGGATTGAATTCAGGGCTGCCCATCGAGATAGCAGCATTGTCTTCACCATCAGTACCTGCTGCAATCTGATCAATACTGGGCGGTTGCGCGCCTTTCGGCAGCAGCACCCAGTAAACCTTTCCTTTATAATCAGCTTCTATGTTTTGCAGATTTACTTCGACACGAATCTGCTTGCTGCCTGGGGTTTCCTGAAACCACCTGATGCCGTCGCCCGTTATATACTTTGCACCTCCCGGAGAAGTAACATCCACCTTGGCCGGCTCTGAAAGATTACCGGATCCATCTTGAAGTACCACATAGATGTCATAGTCAGTTGAATGTTTTGAATGCATCCCAGTAGGTACTTGTATACTGATGCTTGTTGTTGTGTGAGAAGTGCTATATGAATACAGCGCAAAATTATCGTTGCCGTCTGTACCGTTTATAACTTGTTCCTTGCTTGGCGGAGGAGCACCATCGGGCAGGAGAACAAGATGACAATATACCTGTTTCACGGTAAGAATCGTTATTCCAACCATGCGTCTGCCTTCTTCTTGCGGCCATGAGGCAGGATAACCTTCCTGAAAGGCAGGCGGAGTTGTGTCTTCGCTTTCCGGTTTCAAATCATCTGCTTTTGTTTCAGCTTTTGCAATTCCAACAAGAGAAACAATAGTTATTGCAAATACCAGGAAAAGAGCGACATATCTGCTAAACCTTACATAACATAAACATTTCTTAAGCATTGTATAGCCTCCTAAATTTTCGACAGCTGAAAAATCTGGAATAGCATCTTTTATATTATTTTAATATGGTAATTTTACCTATGACCGGCAGTTGTGCTGCCTTACCTTTAAGTGCATTTAAAAGCCCAATGATCCACAATATGAATATACAGATTCCAAAAAAGGGCATAAGCACCCACCCTATAAAGGGAATTATTCCCAGAATAGTATTTCCTATTACTGCTGTGATGAGAAGTATTAAGGACTGATTAGCATGAAATTTAGCAAATTGTGATTCGGGACAAGTAATCAACGGTAGGAAAAAAAGCAAATAGGAAAGGGCTGCCATGGTTTTGTTCTTTTCAATATCTTCTGATGAATAGCTGTTGTTTTGTGCGGCAGTTGTCTCATGAACCTGTGACGTGTTTTGTTCTGTCATTTTAGATTACCTCCTATGATTTTATTCATGTTGTGTTTTGAGTTTGTGAAATGTATTGAAGTATTTTGGATTTGAGTTCAGTGTCATT
>JAAZHD010000146.1 GCA_012510895.1 Clostridiales bacterium | reverse complement strand
GGGATAGTTGATTTACTAAGCGAAGCTTTAATCCTTTGTGAAAAACCCTTTGGCCCTGAGCCTTATCGGGAAAACATCCTGGATGACTTGCAGCAAATAAACGGGGTATTAATGCCTGCCGCCGGGAAGAGCCTTTCTGCTCTGCAAACAGCCTGGGGACAAATAAACTTTTCCCGCCTGAAAACCTGCAGGAAAGATGTCGGTATTGATGAGGAATTAAAGAAAAAGGTCCGTGATTTGAGAGAACAGGCCAAAAAAGCATTTGCGGGGTTAGGCGGGGGAATTCTGAAAAGCGGTCTTGAACAAAACATAAAACAGTTAAATGAACTGTATCCATATATGCAGTATCTTTGTGACCTGGTTAAAGAATTTGATAAGCAGTATAAGAAGCAGAAACAGGAAAAGGGCATAATCGATTATAATGATCAGGAGCACTATGCTCTGGAAATTCTGCAGCATGAAAGCGTGGCTGAAGAACTCAAGGAGAAATATGACTATATCTTCGTTGATGAATATCAGGACAGCAATTTGGTACAGGAAACCATTCTCAGTTATATTTCCAGAGGGAATAATATGTTTATGGTAGGGGATGTGAAACAGAGCATCTATCGATTCAGGCTGGCAGATCCATCTATTTTCCTTGAAAAATATGGAATTTACAGCACAATAGCAGGCTCAGAAAACTATCGGATTGATTTAAATCGCAACTTCCGCAGCCGGCCTAATATATTATCCGGGGTCAATTATCTCTTTGAGAACATAATGTCTGCCCAGTTAGGAGAAATGGAATATGATGAAAAAGCCGCTTTGTATCCCGGACTGGAACCGCCGGAGGCAGAGGATGAAGCCTATGATGCAATTGAGCTGCACCTGATAGAAAAGAATGAAGAAATGGGAATTGGGGACGCAAGCTTTAACGATTCCCGGGAAACCGAAGATGATGAAGACTCGGAGATGGAAGAAACAGAAGAATTAATCGATCTCAGTGATATAGAGGTAGAAGCTTCCATAGCGGCAGATCTGGTACAGCAGTTAATTGGAACCAAAATATATGACCCAAAGATGAAAACACCCGGAAGTGACTCTGAAAGCCGGGATTCCCGGCAGGGAGGATATCGGGAGCTGGAGTACAGGGATATTGTCCTGCTGCTGAGGACGACCAAGAATTGGGCTTCTGTCTTCCAGGATGTATTTACTGCCAGGGGCATTCCGGTATATGTGGACAGCAATACCGGCTATTTTGAAGCCCAGGAAGTGAAGACAATCATTTCTCTTTTAAAAATCATTGACAATAAATTTCAGGATATACCCCTCCTTACGGTTATGCGCTCTCCCATAGGCGGGTTTGATGCCGATGATATGATCCGCATCAGAACCGCCGGCACATCCAGGGCCTTTTATCAGGCAGCAATGGAATACGCTGATAAAAAGGACGATGAACTGGCGCTTAGGTTAAAAGGGTTCTATGAAAAAATAAGAAAATGGCAGGAGGCAGTCAGGTACCTGCCTATGGAGGACTTTATCTGGAAATTGTATACGGAATCCGGCTACCTTGATTATGTCGGAGCAATGCCCGGAGGCTTCCAGAGGCAGGCCAACCTGCGGATTCTCCTGGAGCGGGCCCGGCAGTTCCAGCAGACTTCTGTACAAGGACTCTTTCAATTTATTCGTTTTATCGACAGACTGCAGAGAAGCAGCGGAGATATGGGGGCGGCCAAAACCCTGGGAGAGAAGGAAAATGTTCTGCGCATCATGAGTGTTCACAAAAGCAAGGGATTGGAATTTCCGGTTGTTATACTGGCAGGCTTGGGGAAAAAGTTTAACCTCTCAGATATCAGGAGATCTGTTCTTTTCCATAAAGATTTGGGTTTGGGGCCCAGGTACGTTAACCCAGAAACCAGGCAAACCTGCGATACCCTTGCAAAAATCTCCATGAAGCATGTCATGCGGATGGAAAGCCTGTCGGAAGAGATGCGGATTCTCTATGTTGCCCTTACCCGTGCCAGGGAACGTTTGATTCTTTTAGGCTCTGCCCGGGACCTGAGGAAAACCGCTGTAAAATGGACAAAGCCCGTTAGTCCATATTCCCTTTCAGGTGCAAAGAATTATCTGGACTGGATAGGGCCGGTCTTGATGCGGCATCCTGACTGCGATACTTTAAGAGCCCTGTCGAATGAGGAGTTTACTCAGGACTTTTGGCTCCATGATTCCAGTTGGAAGGTAATGATACATAAAAGGGAAGATGCTGCAGCATATATGAGGGAACAGGCATGCGATCAGCGCGAATTCATAGATTGGCTTAAAAACCCTGAGGATCATATCCGCCGTTTATCCGAAGAAAAGGTGAGCAAAGGCCAAGATCAAAAGGTACATGAGGTGGATGAAGAAAGTACAGTTTATGACTATGCTGGAGTAGCAGACAAGAAAGAAAAAGAGGATAAGGCTGAGTTGGAAGTTGAAAGGCTCCGCGGCATAATAGAAGGACGTTTTTCATGGAAGTACCCTTACAGTTATGCAAGCAATATTCCCTCCAAGATGACAGTTACCGAGATCAGCAAGCTTCAGGGATTAAGAGGGGTGTCTTTCTTAAAAGAAGCCGAAGAACCGGCCCCCTCCATGATTTCCCGGGAAGATGATTTCTTCGGCAAATCTGCCGGTTTTACTCCAAACCATATTTCTGCTTACTCCGCATCCCTGGTTTCACGCCCAAGATTCCTGGAGGGCAGCAAAAGGTTTACAGCTGCAGAGAAAGGCACTATCATACATTTTATTCTTCAGCACATGGATCTTAAAAGAGCCGATAATGAAGAGGATATATTAATTCAGATAAAAGAAATGACAGACAGGGAACTGTTGACAAAAGATGAGGCTGAAGCTGCCGATCTTGGAAAGATCCTGGGATTTCTGAAGAGTGATATCGGCAAGCGCATACGCAGGGCTGAAGATGTACGCCGGGAGGTTCCTTTTAACTTAAGCATCAGGGCCGATGAGATGTTTGAAGGCCTGCCCTCCGGCGAGGATACCCTTCTGATACAAGGGGTTATGGATTGTATTTTTGAAGAAGAAGGCAAATGGGTACTGGTTGACTATAAAACTGATTATATAGATTCTGAAGAAAAGCTGAGCCAGGTAATAGAGCGCTACCGAACCCAGATGGACCTTTATGCACTGGCTTTGGAGCAGATTACAGGCAGACCTGTAAAAGAGAAGATTTTGTACCTTCTGCATATCAATCGCGGATTAAATCTATAAATATCTAAACGCTAAGGAGGCGGCCATATGAATAAGTCTTTCCTTGAACAGATTGAGACCCCCTGCATAGTTATTGATTTGGAAAAGGCAAAAAACAACTTACGTAAAATGCAGGCGTTTGCGGATCAGTGTAAGTGTAAATTAAGGCCCCATATTAAAACCCATAAGATGATATCTCTGGCAAAGCTGCAGTTGGAATACGGTGCCGCAGGCATTACCTGCGCCAAAATATCAGAAGCAGAGGTAATGGCAGAAGGAGGAATGGATGATATCTTTCTTGCCTATCCTTTGGTAGGGGATTTCCGGCTTAAAAGGGCGGTTAAACTGGCTGAAAAAGTAAAGAGGCTGATCATAGCTGTAGACAGCTTTGAAGGGGCCTTGGCCCTTAACCGGGCAGCAGAAAATGCAGGTGTGACTTTTGAAGTCCGCCTGGAAGTTGATACCGGGGCTAAGCGTACCGGTGTAATAAAGGAGGAAGCTGCTGCTTTGGCGAAAAAAATTCACGGACTGTCCAATCTGAATTTAACCGGCATTTTTACTTTCAAAAGCTTGATCTATAAAGGTAAGCCTGCCACGGATCCTGAGCTAGCCGGTCGGGAAGAAGGGCAGCTGTTGAGTGAAATTGCTGAGGAGATAAGGGCAGCCGGTGTTCCAATTAAGGATATCAGCGCAGGCTCGACCCCTACAGGCAAACAAGTTGCGCAAACCGGTTTGGTAAACGAAATCCGTCCGGGTACATATATTTTCAATGATTATATGCTATACAGGCAAGGCGTGGTTCAATTGGACGAGATAGCCGCCCACTTTTATGCCACTGTTGTCAGCACGCCCAGGGATGATTATGCGGTGATTGACGGCGGATCTAAAACCTTTCCCATGGATATCCCCCTTAATACAGCGCCCTATTATTATCCATCCTATGCCATTGTAGAGGGCAATGAGGACTTACAGCTTTTAAGGATGAATGAAGAACACGGCATCCTTACCAGCCGGAAAGGATATACCGGACTTAAAGTAGGACAAAAGATAAAACTGATACCCATACATATTTGTCCTGCAATTAATATGCAGAATCAGGTTTATATTTTGGATAATGGCGCCTTGTATGAGCAAAAGGTGGATGCCAGGGGAATGCTGGTTTAGCATCACCTTACGGTATTTATATATAGCAAAGATTACAGCAGAGAAAAGAGGCTGGACATTAAGTGAAGGTATTGATACTGAACGGAAAGATTATAGATGGAACAGGCAGCAAGCCGTATTTTGGCAATTTACTGATAAAGGATGACCGGATAGCCCTTATAGAAAAAATTGATACAGCCCTTTCCAGAGAAGCTGTCAAAGAGAAAATTGCATCCTTTGATGCGGATATTGTTATAGATGCGGATCAGAAAGCTGTAGCCCCCGGTTTCATAGATATACACCGCCATTTGGATCTGGCGGCTGTTTTTGATCCTGATTTCGGAAGATTGGAACTTGCCCAGGGTATTACCACTGCTTTGGGAGGAAACTGCGGCCTGACTCCTTATCCCTATACTAAAGCTTACGGAGAGCAAATGATGGCATATATTTCCCCTGTTGTAGGAAGTGCTCCCAAAGGCACCCGGTTTTCTGACTACCAGTCCTATTACACTGCACTTGAGAAGGCTGATCCCTTAATTCATACCGGGACAATGTTGGGAACCGGTTCTGTGAGAACGGCCGTGAAGGGATATGAAAAAGGGCCTTATACTCCTGAAGAGATGGAAAAGGCCAAGGCTTATATAAGAGAGGCTATGGAAGCAGGTGCTTTTGGGATTTCCATGGGCATCATGTATATCCCTGAGTGTTATTCATCCAGGCGGGAACTGGTGGAACTGGCTAAGGAGGCAGCAAAATATAACCGCATTCTCACCTGCCACATGAGGGGGGAAGGCGACAGTCTGGTTTCTTCCACAGAAGAGGCAATACAAATAGGGCGGGAAGCCGCTATGCCTGTAAATATCAGCCACTTTAAGTCTGTTGGACTTAAGAATTGGAATAAGGCCATTCACAAAGCCATCGAAAAGATTGAAGACGCCAGGGCAGCAGGACAAGAGGTAACAGTAGATTTTTACCCCTATACAGGAGGAGCTACCACATTAATGAGCATGCTTCCGCCTGATATGGTAAAATTCAATGTAAAGGATACCCTTGATGAATTATCTTCCCAAAGAGGTTTTGACAGATTTAAAAAAGAAATCTATCAGGATCATGACGGGTGGGACAATATGGTATTAAACATTGGCTGGGACAGGATTATTATAAGCTCCCTGAATCAACCGGCCAACAAGGAATACATGGGAATGTCCCTGCAGGAAATAGCTGATGACAACGGTATTGATGATCCGGCGGATGTCATGCGTGAACTTCTGGTGTCAGAAGAAGGGAAAGTAGGCGTTATTCAGATGAGCATGAGTCAGGAAGATGTTGATACCATTGCAAAACTGCCCTATTCCAAAATCATTTCCGATGCCTTATATGATGATACCGACTCACCTCATCCCAGATTGTACGGCGCTTTTCCCAAAGCTATCCGTGATTATGCAATAAACAGGAGAATTCTGCCTCTGGAGATGGTAATCAGGAAGATGACGAAAATGCCGGCAGAAACCTTTGGAATAAAGGGCAGGGGCGAAATAGCCCTTGGCAGTTATGCCGATATAAATATATTTGATCCTCAGGTCTTTAAGGATATGGCCACCTGGAAAAGGCCGAGGCAGAAAGCTGAAGGGCTTGATATGACCTTCCTGGACGGAAGGCTTGCCTGGAATGAGGGAAGACCGACCCGGGCATATAAGGGAGGCGCAATTAAAGTAACCGGCGAATGATTGTCACAAATAATCATAGTGATATATAAACATAGTGACATATCACCGGTAATAATTTAAATCTATTATATCCTTAATGAGAAAGGAAGGTAAAAATGGACGTTTATGCAAGAATGAAGGATTTAGGTATCACCCTGCCGGAGCCGCCCGCTAAAGCAGGACTTTACGCGCAGGCAAAGGAGTTTGGGCCTAACCTGGTTTATATATCAGGCTGCGGACCCGCTGTCGAAGGGCAGACTCCTCTCGGAAAGCTGGGCGCTGACTTAACACTGGTGCAGGGATATAATTGTGCTCGAAACGCTATGCTGAATGTGCTGGCTGTTTTGGAAAAACATATAGGGGACTTGAACAGGGTGAAAAATGTGGCAAAGATTCTGGTTTTTGTTGCATCGGCGGATGATTTCTACCAGCAGCCGCAGGTAGCAAACGGTGCCAGCCAGGTACTGATCGACGTATTTGGAGAGGAAGTTGGAATTCCTTCCCGTTCAGCAGTGGGTACAAATGCTCTGCCCGGCAATATACCCGTAGAAGTGGAAGCCTTGTTTGAGCTGAAATAAATAATATCTAATAATCTAGCATGATAAAATCCTGTATGATGCAAGTAATAAATCGGAAATTGCCAAAGTTTCCTATAGAGAAAATACAGTTGTATTATTCTCTCAGGGCATATATAATAGACTTTGCATTTTAAAATATTTGAAAATCATAGAGGGATATTTATCATGCTGAAATACTTGTTTCAGGATAGAAAATTTTATAGAACCTTACTGATATTGGCCATACCAATCGCGGCACAGAATTTTGTAGCATCCACCGTCAATATGGTTGACACCATCATGATCGGGCAACTGGGGGAAACTGAAATAGCAGCGGTTGGTCAGGCCAATCAGCTGTTTTTTTTGTTTGCTCTTATGCTGTTTGGGGTCAACAGCGGCTCATCCATTTTTACAGCCCAGTATTGGGGTGTAAGAGATGTAAAAAATATAAGAAGGGTATTGGGTCTGAGTCTGATTTCGTCCGGTATCGTGTCAGTGCTTTTTATGATTCCGGCCTTGTTTTTCCCTGCGCAAGTAATGAGGATTTACTCCAAGGATCCGGCCGTTATTGATGCAGGAGTCAGATACCTGCGCAT
>JAAZHD010000024.1 GCA_012510895.1 Clostridiales bacterium | reverse complement strand
TTTCGGCGGGGCTTATTAAAGTACGCACAATTGTAAGAGTATCAACGTTTATTGCTCGAATAATGATCGAATTGGTACTTCGAACAGATCTTATTTATTTTTTAGTTACAGTTTGCGGAAACTCAAGCTAAACTATATGTATTATTTCATGTCTTTATGCAGGTCATGTATAGCTGCCATTATAATGAGGGTAAACCATATATGTATTTATATATTGCAGTTTGAAAAACTAATGATTATTATTATAATATTGTAAAATACTATTTAAGGATGTTTATTGTCACAATCAGGAGGAAAAAATGAAGATTATCATAATAGGCGATGGTAAGCTTGGATATAATCTGGCAGAAAATCTTTCCAATGAAGATAATGATATAACCATTATAGATAAAGATCCGGAGGCATTAAAAAAGGCAGGTGAATATCTTGATGTAATGTGCATAAAAGGCAATGGTCTGAGTACTCAAACCCTGCTGGAAGCCGGTATAAAGGAAGCGGATCTTTTAATTGCCGCTACTGCCAGTGACGAGATTGACATGGTATGCTGTCTGACAGCCAAGAAACTTGGAGCAGCGCACACCATTGCCAGAATCAGAGATCCTGAATATGCTGATGAGCTGGAACAGCTGAAAACTGATCTGGACTTGGACATGGTAATTAACCCTGAACAGATTGTTGCCAGTGAAATAGCCAGACTGATTGAGTTCCCTCCCGCCGCAAATGTTGAAATATTTGCAAAAGGCCGGGTTGTCATGATGGAAATTAAAGTTACTCCTAATACAACTATTGTCAATATGAGTTTGAATAATATCACCAAAAGGAGCAACTCGGATATACTGATAGGCGGCGTACTTCGGAATGATTCTGTAGTCATTCCAAACGGGGATTTCATTATCAGAGAAAATGATACCATATACATTATTGGTCAACCTGCAAAGGTTGTTCAATTTTGTAAGTATATAGGCATCCATATTCAAAAAATAAAAAGTGTTATGATTATGGGTGGAGGCAGAATCGGATATTATCTCACCAAATATCTGAATGAAATGGAAATCAAGGTTAAAATTATAGAAAAAGATCCGGAACGCTGTGTGGAATTAACAGAACTTCTTCCTAAAACTTTGATTATATGTGGAGACGGTACTGATGAGAGTGTATTGCTTTCAGAAAATCTTGAAAACATGGGGGCCTTTATTTCTGTAACAGGCAGAGATGAAGAAAACATCATAGCTGCTTTGTTGGCAAAACAATACGGCGTAAAAAAAGCTATATCAAAAGTAAACAGAGCAGCTTATTCTATTGTCATTGACAAAATGGATATAGACAGCGTGGTAATTCCCAAACAGATAACAGCAAACTACATATTAAGATATGTCCGTGGTTTGCAAAATGCTTTGGGTAATCCGGTAGATGCTCTTTACAGGATTATGGATAATATGGTAGAAGCAATACAGTTTACAGCTAATAAACATACGAAATTTCTTGATATACCGCTTAAAGATCTGAATATTCTCGAGGGTATTTTAGTTGCCGCAATTGTCAGGAAAAATGAAATCATTATTCCCCATGGAAATGATGTGATTAAAGCGGATGACAATGTTATCCTGATCGTAAAAGATAAAAAATTAACTGATTTAAATGACATTATTGAATCGAGGGAATAGTATATGAACCACAGAGTAATCTTCAGAAGCGTTGGAACAGTATTATGCATAGAAGCGGCATGTATGCTGCCATCCCTATTAGTTGCTTTTATTTATCGGGAAGCAGCAGCAGTATCTTTTGCCATATCCATTTTTATTTTATCAGCGGCAGGATTCGCATTATTGAGTATTAAAACTCCGATAACCCGTATTTACCCTCGTGACGGATTTGCTGTTGTTGCACTGAGCTGGATATTTGTATCCGTCTTTGGCGCACTTCCTTTTATGCTAAGCGGCTCTATTCCTTCTATAATCGATGCATTTTTCGAATCCGCATCAGGATTCAGCACAACAGGAGCAAGTATTTTAAGAGATGTTGAGTCACTGCCGAAAAGCATTTTATTCTGGAGGAGCTTCACCCACTGGATGGGCGGCATGGGTGTTCTCATTCTTATGATAGCCATATTGCCATCAGTGAACCCCAGTATAATTAACATTATGAAAGCTGAATCAACCGGCCCGTCTCCTGGCAAATTTGTACCCAAGATTCGTCAAACAGCTGAAATTTTATATATTATCTATGTTTTGTTAACAGCAATCAATGTAGTGTTATTACTGGCCGGTGGTATGCCGCTGTATGACGCCCTGCTAAATGCATTTGGAACAGCCGGCACCGGAGGATTTTCTATCAGAAACGCCAGCATTAGCGCATATGACAGCGTATATATAGAAACGATAATTACTATTTTTATGTTTTTATTTGGAGTTAATTTTACCCTATACTTTATGGTCTTTAAACGAAATATTAAATCATTTTTATGTGATGAAGAACTCCGGTTTTACTTAGGCATAGTCTTATCAGCCATCGTAATCATAGTTATTAATATCTACAATACAGTTTATCAGTCTGTAGGTGAATCGATTCGCTATGCTGCTTTTCAGGTCAGTTCTGTTATAACAACAACCGGTTATGCAACTGCCGACTTCAACACCTGGCCTGTTTTAAGCCAGATCATCCTTATTCTTTTAATGTTTATAGGAGCGAACGCCGGTTCAACCGCAGGAGGAATTAAATGCATACGTGTACTTTTACTCTTTAAGATAATAAAACGTGAAATAGCTAGAATTAATCATCCAAGGGCTGTACAAACAGTGAAATTAAATGGACGTATAGTAGATGAAGAAACCTTATCCGGCACCATGGCTTTTTTCTTTTTCTGGATATTAATCTTTTCCTTGTCTGTATTATTGGTGTCCCTGGAAAGTAAAGACCTTATCACGTCAACTACAGCAGTCATTGCAACTTTAAACAATATTGGCCCCGGCCTGGGTATGGTAGGCCCAACGGGAAACTACGCTGACTTTTCAGTATTTAGTAAAGCAGTTTTATCCATTTGCATGATAGTCGGAAGATTGGAGATTTATCCGATCATGTTGTTATTTGTTCCATCATTCTGGAAACGCAGCAGTATCTGAAATAAAGCATTATCTATATTTTATTATCTGCACCACCTTTTTGTGCTTTTTTTAAATGATACATTTGAGCATCGGCTTCTCTAAGAGTCTTAAAAAAATCAAGTTTGTCCCCTTCCCGGAGAATGCTGTATCCATAAGAAACCGTTGGTATAGCGTTTCCTTTTCTGCGCATGTCCTCAAGATTATTAGTCATAATTCGTAACTGGCCTTCAATTTTTTCCTGATCCGTTTCTTCGCTTATTATATAAAACTCATCCCCACCATATCGATAGGATGTGTATTTCTTGCCAAAGGATTTACGAATAATATCTGCCACCATTTTAATAACAGTATCTCCGCAATCATGCCCATATGTATCATTAATACTTTTGAAATTGTTGATATCAAGAACGATAACAGAAAACGACTTTTTCTCTGCTATCTGTTTTGCCGCTTTATTAAAAGCATCACGATTGTAAAGGCCGGTCAATGTGTCAAAGCTGCTATCAAATTCAGCCATTATAATAAAATACATAAACAAGGACAATGTTACACAATCCCATGAGGAAAAAGATGTCGGATTTGCAAGTTGAATGCTTGTGCCAAAAACCGTAAACGGGGATAATACAACAAGCTTCATCATAAATGGATAATTATACTTCTTTCCTGCCTGTAAAGTGCAGATAACAAGGAGCAAAAAATTGATGATTTAAACTGTTAAAAAAATAAAAAAATAATTCCCTCTGGCATAATGATTGTTTTCATCAATATAAAAAATCAATCTGTACAGAGTTAATAATTATGAATTGAAACTATGCATTGTAAAAAAAATCAGCGGTTGATACAATCACCGCTGATTATATAAATGAATCTCAAGATTCAGGGAAATCAACCGGTCCAGTAAGGCTCACCTCATCTGTTCCTCTGTTCCATTCAACCTGATACATTCTTTCACCCATGTATACTTTAGCTTTATTAGTCAATACTTTTTGAAGCGCCATTGCTGCTATACCTGCAACGCAGGCAGCCTCAGCAGTAAATGCAACTTCACCTTTACTATTCTGCCAAAGCCGCGTTTTTAAAGTTTCATCATCAAGCATCTGAACAAAAACAATGCTTGCCCCTATCGGGAAAAGACTGTGCGTTCCTAAGTTAGAGCCTGTCGTATAAACATCCAGGGTGTCAACATCATCGACGAAAACAGCACCATGGGGAGACCCAAATGACATTGCTGTGACTCTGTAACAATCTCCGTCTATCATAAACGGATTACTTATACATTTGGGTGTGGATTTATGATTTACGGGTATGAGACAAGGAATCATAATTGGTTTCCCTAATAATACAGTCTTACAGCTATCAATATACATTTTTCTCCCCCTTAATATTATACTACGCCTTGCTTAAGCATAGCATCTGCAATCTTCTTAAAACCTGCGATATTTGCGCCAACAACTAAATTGTCTTCCTGTCCCACTTCTTTAGCAACATTAGCAATATTGTTGTATATTCTTATCATTATTTCTCTGAGCTTTCGATCAACTTCTTTAAATGTCCATACAGTTCTCATTGAATTCTGGCTCATTTCCAGAGCAGATACTGCTACTCCTCCAGCATTCGCAGCTTTACCCGGGACAAACAGAATCTTGTTTTGCAATAATAATTTAGTAGCTTCCAATGTAGACGGCATGTTAGCACCTTCACCCACTACCAGGCAACCGTTTTTTATCAGCGTTTTTGCGTCGTTTGCGTTCAGTTCGTTTTGTGTAGCACAAGGAAGGGCTATGTCACACTTAATATTCCATATTCCTCTGCCCTCAGTATATACTGCTTTTTTTCGGTAACTGATATATTCAGAAATTCTGCCGCGCTTTAACTCTTTTATTTCTTTTACGACTGAAAGGTCAATCCCGTCGGCATCATAAACAAATCCATTTGAATCGGACATGGCTACTACTTTCCCGCCTAAATGCTGAATCTTTTCAGCAGCATATATGGCAACATTGCCTGAGCCTGAAATTACAACAGTTTTTCTTTCTAATGTGTTTCCATGCTGTCGCAGCATTTCTTCTATAAGATACACCAGTCCATATCCTGTCGCTTCAGTTCGAGTAAGCGATCCACCGTATGATAATCCCTTACCTGTAAGAACACTGCTAAAGGAATTTGCCAGTCGCTTGTATTGCCCATAGAGGAATCCTATTTCCCGTTCACCTACACCTATGTCACCGGCAGGAATATCAGTATTTTCTCCTATATGTCGAAACAGCTCTGTCATATAACTCTGGCAGAAGGCCATAACTTCACGGTCCGATTTCCCCTTAGGGTCGAAATCCGAACCCCCTTTGCCGCCGCCGATAGGCAGTCCCGTCAGCGAATTCTTAAGAACCTGTTCAAAACCTAAGAACTTAATGATGCTCAGCGAAACACTTGGATGAAAACGCAGACCGCCTTTGTACGGACCGATGGCACTGTTGAATTGAACCCTGTAGCCTTTATTTACCTGAACTTTGCCAGAATCGTCAACCCACGGAACTCTGAATATAATTACGCGCTCTGGCTCACATAGCCTTTCAAGAATACCTGCCCTCTCATATTCAGGACGAGCATCTACAAAAGGCTGCAGCGAAGTAAGTGTCTCGGTCATTGCCTGCTGAAACTCTGGCTCGTTTGGATTTTGCTTTTTCATTTTTTCCAGTACACTCATTGTGTAAGACATAGTCGTATCCTCCTGTCGCAAATAAAAAAAGGTGTTTACCGACACACTGGCTCGCACCAATGTACCGATAAACACCTTTGTTTATCTAAATAATTATATCATTATTTTCACCTAATTGTCAATATGTTATTTATATGAGTAAATTGCGAAGTTCTGAAA
>JAAZHD010000145.1 GCA_012510895.1 Clostridiales bacterium | reverse complement strand
TTGTTAGCCATGATAAATAACACTACAAGAATATAACAAAAATATAACATTTTATATAAATTATTACAAATGTTTGTTGATAAAAATGTCAAAATATGATTTAATAAAGATGTCATGATTTTTACATATATCATGACATCTTTTTTTGGTAAGGGGGGTGAATATTAAGTGAAAAAATGTGTAACAGTCATATTAGTCATCATACTCTTATTTATTTTTGTATCACCTCAAATTGCTATGGCAGCTCCGGCAATGAGGCAAGGAAGCAAAGGCAATGATGTAGTTGAAATGCAAAAACGTTTAATAGAGCTTGGTTACTTAAACGATCGGGCAGATGGCAGTTTTGGGCCTTTAACATTGAAAGCTGTAAAAGACTTCCAAAAAGCAAATGGCTTGGTTGCAGATGGCATATGCGGTCCAAAAACACAGAGTATACTATATAGCAACAAGGCTGTACCGGCCAGCAATCAATCCCGTGGAGGATCTTCCAATGTTAGTATACCAATTACAAGAACGTTAAGAAAAGGAAGTAAAGGAAGCGATGTAGCAGAACTACAAAGGAGATTAAATGAATTAGGTTTTAATGCAGGTAAAATAGATGGATCATTTGGATCTCAAACTTTGAATGCTGTGTATGCTTTTCAAAAATCAAGAGGTTTAGTTGTGGATGGAGTTGTAGGGAAAATAACAAGAGCTGCTCTGTACGAAGAGGTTTCTTCACCAACGCCTACACCTAAGCCGACTCCAAAACCGACGGTTAAACCTGATCCTACTACAACGCCAAGCACTCAGATAACTGTAACATTAAGGCGGGGGAGCAAAGGAAGCCAGGTAGAAGCCTTGCAAAGACGACTTATTGAATTGGGTTTTGACTGCGGTGCAATAGATGGAAGTTTTGGACCTGCTACTCAAAAAGCAGTCATAGAATTCCAGCTGGCATACGGTTTAGTAGGAGAAGGAGTAGTAGGTCCATTAACAAGAGCAAAACTTAATGCGGGAGGAAAACCGACGACACCTCAACCAGAAAAGGAAATGCCAGATACCGATGCACTGAAAGGTAAGATAATCATACTTGATCCTGGTCATGGTGGCAGTGATTGGGGTGCTTCCAGCAATGGTTACCTGGAAAAGAACTTGAATCTAGATATGGCTCTTAAGCTTCGAGATATGCTGGAAAATGCCGGAGCAACTGTCTATATGACAAGGACAGATGATAGATATGTTTCTCTTTTTTACCGTTCTGCTTATGCAAATAAAGTGGTATTGGAATTAGAAATTGATCATTTAGAGCATGAAAAAATAAAATTGACAGATGAATCAGAAACGATTGACAAAAAGATTCAACTTATAAAAAGTGATAATTCTGCCCTAAATGAATATAAAGAAGCTATTATTGTTCTTATAGAGCTTTTGTCAGAGACAAAGGAAGAATCTTATGAAACACAAGAACCGGGTTCATCAGAAAGTACTGAAATTAAAGAAATATTAGATTTCGCCGATGATTCTTCAGATAAAGCAGATACACATATATCAACAGAATTGCCGGAAAATATTTTAAATCAACTGATCATTGCTAATGAACACAGAAATAATTTGCGTCAGTCTGTAAAAGATCAGCTGGTGCTGGGTAATGAGTCTATTACCCCGGAGAATTTGGATGATTTAGAAAGTATCTTAGATTCTATTGAAGCGGCTAAAAATATGAATAATACTGCTATTTCTGTTTTAGAAGATAAAAACAAAACACTTTTGGAGAGAATACAAAACGTAAAAGATGAGATAAGTGAAGTGCACAGGTTATTATGTGGTTTTCAGCCGTATTTCGATAATCCAGCTAATCAAAACCGTACGGGGATTTATACAGTAACCAAGGATGCATCATTTAACGTTGCATCTGCTGACTTACAGAAAGTAATGGATCTGACTCGAAAGAAATACCAGGATAACATTCTTTTTATATCCATACATTGTAATGCAACTGTAGAAAAAACCCAAACATATATTTCCGGTATGTACGTATTTTATAGAAACAATAATCCAAAAGCGAATAATAATCGATCATATTATAAGAACTATAATGAAACTGCAAGGCAAAAGCTTGCCAGTAAGCTTCTAATTGAAACCAATAAATCTACCAATTTCATTCAGAGTACGTCCCAGCCTAGAGTAGATGATTTTAGCGTATTAAGGGAAAACAATCTGGTATCTGCTTTAGTAGAAGTTGGTTTTATGAATAACCCACATGATCTTAATCTTATTATTCAGGATTCTGTACGAACTGATGCAGCATACGGAATGTTAAAAGGGATTATTTCATACTTTGAATAAAACACAAAAGGAACAAGTATTTGCATCATATACGCATATAAGACACAAAAAAGGTATATGTTATGTCATAGCAATGGAAATGGATGACTAAACAGCCCCTTATTGTAACAGATTATTAAAGTAATCTGTTACATCTGGGGGTTTTTTCAATTATTTTCCTTTATTCAATAGTATTCTTAATAACATTTCTAAAGAATCAATTTCCGACATTTTAGGATAATGAACATAGCTTTCTTCAGAACCCGGGCTTTTCTCATCAAGAAATGACAATAAAACAGTACATAAGTAAAAAATGTCCATCTGATTGACTATACCTTTACGGTTCCAATTAATTTCTGCATTTGGATAACGAAAGTAAACATATTTTGGTAAAGACGTTCTTATCACTGGTTTTCTTTCTATAACCGCTTTACCTTCATGACGCAGGAAAGTCCATTTTAACAATTTGCGTATTTCTGTATAATGAGATTCATAGTATGATTTAGTTAAGTATTCTAAAAAAACATCTATTAGCTGATTAATTAACTTCTTTTGAGCAGAATTTTCTGCAGAGTAGTAAGCTATATATTTTAGCCCTGATAGTACCGCACCTGCATCAAAAGCGGTGTATGATATTTTTCTCCGTTGGAATGCAAACAACTCAAGTGTATCAATATAAGCAACTTGATATAGTGTTGTAAAAATATTCAAAATTTCTTCCAGCACACAATCCAGTTTTACAAAAGAATAAGACTGTAGCAGAGATGCTAATATGAAGAATTGTTGCCCCAATGGAAGAGAAGCTTTGCCGCATGGCCCAAAATGAAATATCCCTGCATAGCTTTTTCTGCTTAATACTTCAAGTACCAGATTTGTTAGGTACTCATCTCTATGAATATAATTATTTATTTCATTCCAATTTGATATACTTCTTATTACACATGCAAGTTCCATTGTCCCAGTAGAATTTATATCTATGTTAAACATGAGATTTTGATATAATTTCTCTAATTCTTGCTTATATTCATATGTAAAATCATCTTGTTGTATTTTATTAATTAGGACAATACCTGCTTCTAAGACAAGTGAATATTCCATTGCATTAAATTTCCTTTTTGCAAGTAATTCCAAACAAAATCCTAACTGTAATAAAGCAATTGCTTTCCATTCTTCATGAAGAGATGATTCTGCAAGATATGATTCCAGCTTATATTTAG
>JAAZHD010000144.1 GCA_012510895.1 Clostridiales bacterium | reverse complement strand
CACCATCTCTATTATCTCAAAAACAAGAAGCGTAATAATAAGAACTATGGCCAGCACTACCGGGATAAACGTTTTCCACTTAAAGCCCATTCTTGCTCCTGATCCTGCTTCTAATACATATTCCTGCCCTTCATGCTTGTTTCTGGTCACCGCTATAAAACCTGTGAAACATGCGATAAATGCCAGAAGGGCAAAAAAGCTGAGAAAAGCAGATGAAATAATCATTAACCGGATTTCCTCAAGAGGAATATCTGCCAGGTAATCGTACATGGCTTCCGCATCTGCAGGTATGAATCTTGACAGGAAATTGGACAAGAAAGCAAAGGTAACAGCAATGCTGTTATTTACGAAATGATAAGTAATGCTTACCCATATGGATTTCGCCCTGTATCCGATATAAGAAAGCAGGATTCCCATAAAGATAATTGCCGGAATGGATACAATGCTTATATGCAGGAAAGCAAACAAAACACCTGTTAAAAGAACAGAAGCAGCTATTCCGCATCTTTCATACCCTCTTTGAATAACACCGCGGCACATAAATTCCTCTAAAACTGCCGGGGTTAATGAAATAACAGCAATAGCCAGTAAATATTGCCTGCCCGTTTCAATAGGCGGCAGGGTAACGGTTCTGGGAGTGCCGAACCGGCTTAGGAACAGAATCCATAAAAGATTTATAAAAATTATTATCCCGTAACCAAAAACAGCCATTCCTATAGTAAGCATAATCTCAGGCAGGCTTGTTTTTCCCAGACGATAAGAGTATTTAATATCTTTTTTGAAATAGAGCACATAAATCAAAGGGGGCAGCCCGATACATACTACTTGTATAAGAAAGAGAACCAGATAGTAGATATCTCCCTCCAGCTTCATGCCGTTTGTAATCAGGGGTGAGAGCAGCATCAGTATCAATACTGACAAATAAACCATGCCGCTTGCAAAAGGTGTGGGTGCTCTAGATTCCCTTTCCGACAACAAATTTCTATACTCCAACATTACCCGTTTTGTCCCCCTTTGCATAATATTAAGCAGCAACTGCCTTTTTTATTATCATATTCTATTTGATATATATTAGTAAATAGCAGTAATATACAATAAAAATACAGCTACTTTGGCACAGTGCTTTCTTCCAGAGTCACCATGAATTCCATTTCCCTGCCGTCCCGTATAACCAGCACCTGAACCGTGTCTCCGACATGATGGGAATAGACTGCAATACGAAGATCCAGCATCTTGGTTACTATTTGATCCCCTATTTTCGTAATAATATCATCAACCTGTATACCGGCCTTATATGCTGGTCCCCTGGGATCTATATTTACCACGTATACTCCGTCTGCCAATCCGTCGCTTTTTTTATAATAATGGGCTATGGCTTGGCCATAGCCGACGACACCCAGATAAGGAGTAACGAATTCTCCTTCGACAAATAAGCGCTGAATAATAGGTGTGGCCACGTTTATAGGAATTGCAAAACCTATGCCTTCTGCACTGATAACCTTCACTGTATTAACCCCTATAATCTGGCCTGCAATATTCACTAAGGGGCCGCCGCTGTTACCCGGATTGATGGAGGCATCGGTTTGAATTAAGTCCTCCATAAAGTTTTGCCCTCTTTCCGTTCCAACTTCTACCGTCCTGTCCAGGGCGCTGATGATTCCTGCTGTGGTAGTCTGCTGAAACTGCAGCCCCAGGGGCGTTCCTATAGCAATAGCCGGCTCTCCGACTATGAGTTTTGAACTGTCACCCAGTTCAGCTGCAGGCATGCCGTCGGCATTCACCTTAATTATGGCCAGATCCAAAGTGGGGTCTGTCCACAGAACCCTGCCTTTAAGCTCATCTCCGTTGTGTAAAATAACAACAATTTCCGCATCCAGAGATACTGCCACGTGATCATTTGTTAAGATATAGCCGTCCGGGCTCACTATGAATCCGGAACCGACTCCTTCTATTACTTCCCATCCGCCGTCATTATAGCCTCTCTCTCTGACATGGGTTGTGGTAATCCCCACAACAGAAGGCCTTACCTTTTCTGCCGCTTTTGCTATACTTCCTGCCGGATACAGTTCTTCGGCTGATTTCGCCTGGGCCAGCTGCCGGGTTATCTGGCTTTCCGATTCATTGTACCTGTACCTGTCTTCTTCAGGACTCCGGAAAAGGCCGCAGGAAGATAAAAACACCGGCGCTGCAGTCAAAATGACAAAGAAAAAAAACATTCTGCTCTTTTTTAGGTTAAGCAAATCTCCAAGGAGCAAGCCATTCCCTCCAGTCTGATTTCCGCTGTTATGGCCCCCTGGTTACCCTAACCTATCTGATAAAAATTACTGGCCTTGTCTCTATAGGTCATATCTATCTGAATATCCTTTCCAACCTTGACGCCGCTGCTTTCCAGGATATCTGTCACAGTCTGCTAGGCAAGCTGAGGATAATTGTTTTCCTTGCTTAGGTGAGCCAGCAGGATGTGGGCTACCTTCCCTTTTATAATCTCCAGCAAAGCCTTCCCGGTATCTTCATTGGACAAATGGCCTTTTCGGCCTGCAATCCTTTTTTTCAGATACATTGGATACCTTCCGGCCATAAGCATTTCCGAGTCATGATTGGCCTCCAGAATAACCAAATCGGAGTCCATAACAGCTTTTATTATCCTGCTGTTAGTGTGCCCCAAATCAGTGGTTATACTTATTTTTTTGTTTTGAGCATAAAAACAGAAGCCCACAGGATCCGCAGCATCATGGGGAATTTCGTAAGGCTGTATATTTATATCCTGAATATAAAAATCCATATTATTTTGAAAAACTCTTACATTATGCGGAGCAATGTTTCCAAGTTTCGGCATCATGGCTTCCCAGGTTCCTTCGTTGGCATAAACAGGAATATCAAGCCTCCTGGAAAGAGCGCCGATGCCTTTAATATGATCAGTATGCTCATGGGTGACCATCAGACCTTTCAGGCCGCGAATGTCACCCCGATTTGTTTAAGGCTTGATACCACATTTTTCATAGGCACGCCGGCGTCCACCAAAATGTGGGTTTTCTCAGTTCCTATATAAGTACAATTTCCACTGCTTCCGCTGAAGAGCGAACATACATTTAAACTCAAATAAATGCCTCCGATTTATGCTGTATTACTTTATAACATATCAATTATTATAATGCATCTTACACACATTTTCCATATTACTGCCCCTGCAAT
>JAAZHD010000143.1 GCA_012510895.1 Clostridiales bacterium | reverse complement strand
GACAGGCCGACCGGGCGCAGGATATAGCAGATACTTATGAGAATGAAACGCTGCCGGCTGCCATTACGGCAGTTGAAGCGGCTGGCCAGGCAGAGGTAGGCCTGGCTGAACAACAGGCTAATATAGCCGCTGGCCATGCCCAGACGGCGGCAGCCAAAGCGGAGGAAACGTCCGGCTATGTGAATGATGCATTTGAATACAAGGAAGCGGCGGAAGGGGCTGCCTCCATCGCAACGGAAAAAGCCTGGGAAGCGGCAAATAGTGCGCAAATAGCAGAACAGCAAGCAGGTATAGCAGCCACGAAAGCAACTGAAGCGTACGACAGCGCAGAGAGAGCTAAAATGTCGGAGGAAGCTGTAGAAGGTGTGGCTGATGAGCACCGGCTAAAAATTGCTAAGCTTGAGAAGGAGCTTAATGATTATAAGGCTACTATGCAACAAGTAAACATAAATCAAGAGCCAAAACAAAAGGTGAGCGGCTACGGTATAATCAGCTTACCCAAAAATGCAGCTAATGGGCAAGTTAGTGTAACTGTGAAAGGGAATACAGAAACAGACGAAGAGGGCAACACTAAATCTACAATTGGTGCAGTTCGCATTAAGGTTGTTGGAAAAAATTTGTTTAATAAAACCAGAACATCGAAAGGCTTTTCTTTAAATCCGTCTAATGGTTCGCCGCAACTTATTGATAGCCCAGCTTTTTGTTCTGATTTTATAAGAGTAAATAATAATGAACGATACTATATAAGTGGACTTTTAAGTAAAGGTTTTTCACTTGTTGCTTATTATGATAAAGATAAGAGATTTACAAGGAGAAGTAGCGCTTCAATCGGAGACCGAATATCAATATCGAATTTACAAGATAATGAAAAATATATTAGGATAACAGTTTATGATAACGAGAGTGCTCCAGCGACTTGGGAAGATATAGACGATGTTTTAAACAATTTACAGGTCGAAAGAGGTAACGTAGCAACTGCTTATGAAACTTATCAAGAATCTAATGCTTATGTAATTGCAAAAAATGAACAAGGCAATGTATTAGAACTCCGTTCCCTACCCAATGGCACTAAAGATGAAATTAGAGTTAGTGGTGGAAAGGCAGAGTTGGTTAAGAGGGTTAGTGATGAAATAGTAATTGATGGGGCATACACAGATTTATATAATCCTATTGTAGCCACGATGGAAGATTGCTACAGAATACAATTACAAAATTGGAGTGTATCAAATCATGCTTTAGTCAATCAGTATGGAAGTGTGTATGCTTTATTAAATCGTGTCGCTATTGAACAAAATCATCCCTCATGGAATTCAGGAGGTATTTGGATTCATACCAATAACTCTCTTTATATTAAAATTGATAAAACAAAAATAGATTCGATAACAGGTGCAACAACACTAGATAAATTCAAGACCTATCTTAACCAAAACCCAATAACACTAACTTATCAATTAGCCGAACCAATTATAACACCTATTCAAACAAGTGGAAACTTAATTAGTTACCCAAGCGGTACAGTTTATGTAGAAAATGTAGTAGCAGATGCTGGAATATATACCGACAAGATGACCGTATTATATCAAGACTTGCCGATAAAGGTATTGGAAAAGTTATCAAAGATTGACTTTACGACTGGGCTTGAAACAGAACTTGACGTGTCCGAAACTGTGATTGCGGGGGACAAACTATCCTTCACTCACCCCGACCTTGAAGCCGGCGACATCGTATTTTTTGTGTACGAGTATGACCGAGAAAGCACTGTCG
>JAAZHD010000142.1 GCA_012510895.1 Clostridiales bacterium | reverse complement strand
TTTCCATTGCATGGGTGCATCGCTGCCCGGGTAATAGTTAATCACGGCATTTGGGACGTCCTTGGGAATATTCACCGCAACAGGCCCGGGACGTCCGCTTGATGCTATATGAAAAGCTTCCGTGATGATATGGGGCAGTCTTTCCGCATCTTTGACAATATAATTGTGTTTGGTAATAGGCGTTGTGATACCGGCAATGTCTACCTCCTGAAAGGAGTCCCGCCCCAAAAGATTAGTGGTTACCTGACCGGTTATTACCACCAGGGGCACCGAATCCATATATGCATCGGCGATTCCGGTTACTGTATTGGTAGCTCCGGGGCCGGAAGTTACCAGTACCACACCGGGTCTGCCGGCAGCCCGTGCATATCCGCATGCCGCATGGGTTGCACCCTGCTCATGGGCTGTAAGGATATGAGTTATTTCCTCTGTATTGTATAAAACATCGTAAATGGGCAGAACGGCACCGCCGGGGTATCCAAATATCAGATCTACCTTCTGCTCCTTCAAACATTCTATCAAAGCCTGTGCTCCGGTGAGCTTCTTCAATCGAATCGCCTCCCCTATATAAAGAAGTTAATTTAAAACCTTTCATCCCGCTTTCCTGAGACGAAAGGTTTGGTTTCACAGAACCATTCTCCAGAATAAGTTCCTATTATTCTACATGAACATGATGGGAATGGCAATACCCAACTTCATTTCTGTTATAAAAATATACTCTTGTTCTATAACAGATGTTTAAATATAACAAAAATGCATACATTTATTCACAGCAAAGTTCAGCAATGGCGTGGGCATATATTTTGGTGTGCAGAATCAGGTCATCTATGATAATGTATTCATCCTTTTCATGAGCCAGTTCCGGCCTTCCCGGAAACTTGGCCCCAAAGGCAACTCCGTTTTTCATTGCCCTGGCATAAGTTCCTCCTCCTATAGCCATTACTTCAGCCGGCTGTCCGGTCTGCTCGGTGTATACCTTTTTCAGGGTTTCTATAAGGAAGCCTTCCTCCGGAACATGAAGAGGGGCATTGAAGTTGCCGAATTCCACTTCCACGCCGGTGCCTTCCAGGGCAGATGTAATAAAGCCTGTTATCTGCTCTTTGCTGTAGGTCACAGGGTAGCGAATGTTGATTTCAACTTCCCCGTAAGTTTCATCCACATAAATGGTTCCGAGGTTTAAAGTAAGCTTGCCCGATACCTTATCCTCCAGTTTAAGATTCAGGCCTTCTCCTGAAGTGTCGGTCCCGATACGGTTGTTCAAGAACAGCAAAAACTCCTCCATGTCGCTGCTGCCCAGTCCCATGGAGCTTAGGAACGCCAGCATATGAGCTATGGCATTGCGTCCCTTGTCGGGAGTGCTGCCGTGAGCCGATACTCCCCTTGCGGTAACCTGTACACCGGAATCTTCGCAGAAGTCGGCAGTCAGGTCATAATCGGAAAACTGCTTCATGCTGTGCAGATGCGCCAGAATTTTGTCCTGATCTCCGGCGGGCAAAAAGCAGCAGACACATGTATCCGGCACCATATTGGGCCTGTGACCGCCTTTTATGGTTTTAATCTTTACTGCAGAGCAGTCATCCGATTTAAATCTCTTCTTCAGCTTGAAAGTCAGTATGCCCTTTTCCACATTTATAATTGGATAGTCAGCATCAGGAGTAATTCCAAAATCAGGCATGGGTTCCCGCTGGAAATAAACCTCCATGTCCTTCCAGCCGCTTTCCTCATCAGTGCCGAAAATAATGCGCACCTTTCTTTTCATTTTCCGGCCGGATTCCATAACCGCCTTCATGGCATACAGAGCACCGATGGTAGGCCCCTTATTATCAATGGCGCCTCTTCCGTATATTTTGCCGTCCACAACCCTGGCTTCATAAGGAGGATATGTCCAATCGCTGCCCTCAGGAACCACATCCAGATGACCCAGTATGGCCATGGTCTCATCGCCTTCGCCAAACTCGGCATAACCAGCGTAACCGTCAATATTTTTCGTTTTAAATCCCAGCCTGTCTGCCAGGGCAAGAGCATTCCTCAAAGCTTCGTCTATCTTCTCCCCGAAAGGTTTGCCCGGCAGGGGTTCGCTCTTAACACTGGGTATGCGTATTATGTCCTGTACCGAACGAATAA
>JAAZHD010000141.1 GCA_012510895.1 Clostridiales bacterium | reverse complement strand
TCCGTTGGAAGAGAAGTACTTGCTGACTGATTATTCCCAAACTTCACCGAATATTCATAAAGCATAGAAAAGAAACTGGTAAAAACCTAAGCCCGCAGCAAAACATAAGCTGCGGGCTGATTTTTGTTCCGGAGCTTTAATAAGTAATAAGGAAAAAGAAAATCCGCTTGATCTTGATTATGTATCAAGCGGTCCGGCAACTCACATAAGTAATATAAAAATTATTGATTTTCGTGTATAGCCTCGTTGATTTTGGCTATAGCATCTTTAATGGCTTCAATCAGCTCTGTTTTATCTTCCGGTACAAACTTAAACATGTTCTGAAGGTGCGTTTTTGCTCTTTCTACTCTCAGCTCACCAAGGGATTTAACGGCTTCTAGCTGTACTTTTTCATCAGAATCTTTCAATAAAATGATCAAAAGGTTGATTGAGTTATCATCTCTGTTATTCTTTAACTCACTGGCCAAAGCGGCTCTGATTTCGGAATCACCCTTTTCAAGCAGTTTATTGATTTTTCCCCAACGATTCCTCTTAACCAGCTTGGCTGCTTTTTGTGCTGGATCTGCCACTGTAAACCCCACCTACTTTCTTTTTATTCACAATTTATGTATAATACCTACTATGAACAATTATGACAGTTAATAAAGGTTCATAGTTAACATATGTTAACTATATATTACCATTATTATAGAGTTTAGTCAATCTAAAAAGGAGACAGAATGAAGATATCAAAGAACTTTTCAGAAAAAACAATATACTTTTCCTTGCTTACAGTTGAAAAAATTATTAAGTTATTGAAAAAAACATATAAGGAAGACTTAACTTTTTACGAGTTTTATGCGCTCTTAACTGTAAATTATTATGGAGATACGACAATGACTGATTTTGCTGAAAATCTGGGTATTAAAAAGCAGCAGGCTACAAGGATAATAAATAATTTGGTGGAGAAAGGTTATGTTCAGCGTATATATGACGAGTCTGACAGGCGTATTGTATTTATTCGTTTAACCCAGGAGGCAAAAAGATATTTGGATGAACATAAAATGAATGCTAATGCTTTATTTGTTGATTCCATGGAGGATATTGGCGAATCGGAAATTAAAGAGCTGCAGAATGCCATAGAGACTATTAACCGTATACTGCCAAAAATGATTGTGTAAAATTTTTGAGGAGTATTTCTGCATTATGAAGCTGCTATTGGTTGAAGATGATAAAACTATTGTTTTAGGCCTTGAATACTCTCTATCTCAGGAAGGTTTTAATGTCATAAGCTGTTATGATTCGAAAACAGCGCTAAATCTCATTGAATCAGAAAAATTTGATTTTGCCCTACTTGATATTAATCTTCCTGATGGCAATGGCTTTGATATTTGCAGAAGGCTTAAAGAAAAAGATGATACTCCTGTTATTTTTATTACGGCAAGAGACGATGAAGGAAGTGTCGTCATGGGGCTGGATATCGGCGCTGATGATTATATTACCAAGCCTTTCAGGATCAGAGAGCTTCAATCAAGGATTCGCAGCGTATTGCGCCGTGCAGGAAGACGATATAAGGATGACATTATATATCAATATGGTAATGTTACAGTGAATACCACAAAAGGAAGCGTTACCAAAAATGAAGAAGATGTCTTTCTGACCGCTTTGGAATACAGACTGCTGCTTACATTAATAAACAACGAAGGTCATGTGCTGACCAGGAACCGGCTCATTGAAAGCATATGGGACGTATCAGGCGATTTTGTCAACGATAATACGCTGACAGTTTATATTAAGCGTTTGAGGGAAAAAATTGAGGATGATCCGCAAAATCCAAAGATTATAAAAACAGTGAGGGGAATAGGATATAAAATCTGAATCTTGTTATTGAATCAGCAGGGGAGAAAGTAATGGCATTTTTCCGTAATAAAGAAATAAAAGTTTTTACCTTATTTATTCTCGTTGTATCTATTATTATTACAGCCGCAGCCTTTCGGATCGGAAAATCAGCCGGGTTTGTAACACTGACTGCAATTCTTTTGCTGTGTGCAGTCTTTTACCTTTATACCTTATATAGATATAAATGTATAGAAAAACTGACAGAATATCTGTCCCATATCCGAAGCGGCAAATATTCTTTGGATATCAGGGATAATTATGAAGGTGAGTTAAGCATTCTGAAAAGCGAAATATATAAGGTAACACGAATGCTTTCCGAATATAATGAGAAGTTAAAGCAGGATAAGCTGCTTCTCGCAGATCAAATGGCAGATATTTCACATCAGCTGAAAACACCCCTTACTTCCATGCAGGTTATGTTGGATTTGCTTAGTGATGATAATATGCAGGAGGCAAAGCGCAAAGAGTTCATAAATCATATCCAGATACAGCTGGAAAGGATAGAATGGCTGGTCTCTTCCCTTTTAAAGATGTCAAAACTGGATGCCGGCGTAGCGGAAATGCAGAAGAAGGACATAGCGGCAGAAGACTTAATCAAAATGTCGTTTGATCCCCTGTCCATATCTATGGAACTTAAGGAAATCCGGTATACTTATCACAGCCCGGCTCATTTTTTTATAAATTGTGATCCTAACTGGACTTCGGAAGCTCTGACAAACATAATCAAAAATTGTATAGAACACACGCCAAAAGGCGGCAGAATCAGCATATCAACAATGGACAACCCTCTTTATATAGAGATTAGAATAGCAGACAACGGCATTGGCATTGATAAAGAAGATTTGCCTCACATTTTTACGCGTTTTTACAAGGGCAGAAATTCATCGCCTGACAGCGTAGGAATCGGCCTTGCAATGGCGCTGAGTATTATCCGGAATCAAGGCGGAGATATTACGGTCACCAGTCAGACCGGCCGGGGTACTGAGTTTTCCGTCCGCTTATACAAATCAATTATTTAATGATGCTTTTTTGCAGTCATATCAGGAATTTACAGATGTCTGAATTCTTTTCTAGGAATATAATCATGATTGAAAAAGTGACAGAATTGTCACCGATGCATTCACCCGGCAGTCACTTTTGTTTTTTATAATCATTCATGAAGGATAATATCGGAGGTGCTTTATGGAGATTTTAAGGGTTGAAAAACTGACTAAAGTATACGGCAGGGGCGAAACAGCGGTGACTGCCCTGAAGGATGTATCTTTTTCGGTTAGTAAAGGACAGTTTGTTTCGATAATTGGCCCGTCAGGTTCAGGTAAATCCACTTTGCTTCATATAATAGGAGGTGTGGACACTCCTACATCGGGTAAAGTTTATATTAACGGCACAGATATTTACAGCCTTAATCAGTCTCAATTAGCTATTTTCAGGCGGAGACAGATTGGGCTCATCTATCAGTTTTATAATTTAATACCTATTTTAAACCTGAAAGAAAATATTACTCTGCCTCTTTTACTGGATCATAGAAAGCCAGATACAAATAGGCTGTATGAACTCTTAACCACGTTGAATCTGGAGGACCGGTTGGGCCATCTGCCAAATCAGCTGTCGGGCGGTCAACAGCAGCGTGTGGCCATAGGAAGGGCATTGATAAACGATCCGGCTTTGGTTTTGGCAGATGAGCCTACCGGCAACCTTGACAGCAAGAATAGTGAGGAAATTATATCACTGCTTAAACTCTATAATCAAAAATATAATCAGACTTTAATAGTTATAACCCATGATGAGCGAATTGCACTTCAGGCTGATCGGATCATAAGCATTGAAGACGGCATGATCTCAAGAGATGAGGTGATCAGAAAATGAATATTATAAATATGGTCACCTTAAGAGGGCTGAAGAAAAACAAGATACGCACCATCGTCACAATAATAGGCATTATATTATCTGCAGCTATGATTACCGGAGTAACTGCCCTTATATCCAGCATGCAAAATTATATGGTAAATATAGCCGTAGCAGACGAAGGCAACTGGTATGCTGCAGTTCATAATGTAAGTTATGAAGACTATTTGAAGCTAAAAAATATGGATGGAGTTACTTCTGCTGTTATAAGAAGAGATGTTGGATATTCGGCACTGGATGGAAGCATAAATGAGTATAAACCATACTTATATTTAGCTGAACTAAGCAGCGAAGCTTTTGAAGTTCTGCCGATACACCTGACAAAAGGAAGACTGCCGGAAAAAGAAGATGAGATTCTAATATCTGAACATATAAGAACTAGCGGGGGTGTGGATCTTAAGATTGGAAGCACTTTAAATCTTCAGCTGGGAACCAGGGTAACAGATGATGGAATTAGTCTTGATCAAAGCAATCCCTACATTATAGATGATAATTCAGAGGAAAAAACCACTGAAAAACTTGAAATAAAATGCAGGAGAACTTTTACCATTGTCGGAGAAATGAACAGAATGCCGTTCAGCATGGAAAGCTATACTGCACCGGGATATACAATTTTTTCTTTAAAGGATTTTAATGCTCTGCCTTCTGCTCAGAAGGCATCTGATAAGGATTTGAGCGTTTACTTTACAACAAAGAGTCATCGCAAAATATATGACACTGTAAATGAAATCAGCAAGGCTTTAGGGGTGGATTTGTCTCAATTTGAGTATAACAACGAGCTGCTAAGATATAAAGGTGTCAGTAAAAATGATAGTTTTAATGCAGTCTTATACAGTTTAGGCGCCATATTGACAGGGCTTATTATGATCGGCTCAATTTCGCTGATCTATAACTCCTTTTCCATATCTGTCAGTGAAAGGACAAAGCAGTTTGGTCTGCTTTCCAGCGCAGGTGCAACCGCCAAACAGCTAAAAAATTCAGTTTTCTTTGATGCTGTTGTGCTGGCGGTTATCGGTATACCCCTGGGAGTTCTGTCAGGAATTTTTGGTATATATGTAACACTTTATTATGTAGGAAACCTGTTTGAGTATTTGATCAGTACAGCGGTCAAGGTTCCTCTTACATTGTCGGTATCGCCTTTATCAGTTTTATCGGCTGTTCTCATAGCTTTTATAACTATCATGATATCAGCTTATATACCTGCAAGGCGCAGTGGCAAGATGTCAGCTGTGGAAGCTATAAGGCAGACAAGCGATATCAAATTGAAAGAAAAACAGGTCAGAACCTTGGGGATCACCAGAAAGCTGTTTGGACTTGAAGGTGATCTGGCGCTTAAGAATATAAAAAGAAACAGCAGGCGCTACAGAAGTACCGTTATTTCATTATTCTTAAGTATTGTGCTGTTTATTTCAGCTTCTGCCTTAGCAACGTATTTAACAGAATCTGTTAAGAACATTTATCAGGACGATGACTTCGACCTGTATCATTTTTCAAGCGTTAATCATAATACAGATGAAAAAGAATCATTTGATTATGCAATGAATGTTTATGAAGATATCCTGGCTTTAGACACTGTAAATCAGGGTTCTTTTATAACTACTTTGATAAACTATGAAATCGGGCTGTCAAGGGAAGAAATCAATGAATCCTATTTTAAAGATATGCTGTTGCGGGGCTACAAGGATGATGAGGATAAGCAGTATTTCGTTCAGGTTAATGTGAAGTCAATAGACCATGAAACCTTTAATAATTATATCAAAACTTTGGGGCTGAATGAGGATCTGTTTTCAGGTCCTGAACAGGTTACTGGAATTCTTATAGATAAACAGCATTATTATGACTATAAAGCTCAAAAATACAAAAACACTTATATATTCAAGGACAGAAACATTAAGTCTCTGACCCTCGAGTATAATCACGGTGAAGAACCAATGCAGACAGAGGTGAAATTAGCAGCCGTTGCTGACACAGCACCCTTCGGTTTAAGGGATTATGCAGATATACCTGGCACGGTCATGTTTATAATTGATGAAAATTCAAGGCATAATTTAATGAAAGGCGGACAGAACTTAATCATTACACATAATATGTATTTTGCTGCCGATGATCCCTTTGAGGCAGAGGCTGATATTAAGGAAGTCCTGACTGATGCCGGGTTATCAGCTTCAAGTTTGGTGAACAGAGCCCAAATACTGCGGGATAACAGAAACATAATTACAATTATATCTGTATTTGCTTATGGGTTTATGGTGTTAATATCCTTAATTACTATAGCAAATGTGTTCAATACAATTTCCACTAATGTCAATTTAAGGCGGCGGGAGTTTGCCATGCTTAAGTCGGTCGGCATGACAGATAAGAGCTTTAATAAAATGCTTAATTTTGAATGTATATTTTATGGTTTAAAAGCATTGCTTTACGGTCTGCCCGTATCCATATTCATAACCTACCTGATTTACAGGAGTATAGTCCAGGGATTTGAGATGAGTTTCCGCCTGCCTGCCAAAGGTGTGCTTATCAGCATATTCAGTGTTTTTGTTGTGGTTTTTGTGAGCATGATGTATTCTATGAGAAAAATTCGAAATGAAAACATACTTGATGCTCTAAAAAGCGAGATAAGCTGAGCGTTTTTGGAAGGGTGCCTTGTGCTTGACAATTCAACGGAATTCGTTCAATATGAAGATAGATTGTGACAATGCCGGATTGGAGAATAAAAAGCAATGAAATTTGAAGAATGTCTGTTGGATCAGATAAGGCGGCACCCTTCCATGCAGCCTCAGGATATAATCAAGCTTTGCTATCAGGCTGCATTTAGTGCAGAGCATCTGTTAAACAATACAGAGGAAGCAGAAAAGTATTTTTATGAGGAATACAATTCTATTTCAGCAAAGGATATGGCCTTGTATGAAGAGATATCGCCGGATGTTTGCAGAGTTAATTTATACGCATGGAAATATCATAACCTGCCTGCCAAATGGCTGTTCAGGATGTTCCTTCATTCAGCGAACACTTCAAAGGGCGGCTTGGATGTTTTTTTACAATATATAAAAGCAGCAGAAGAAACCATAAAAAAAATTGATTTGAACTTTACTCTTGAACAGTGGAATGACTGCCTGGAGCAATATATAGCTGCTGGAATAAAACCTGTAAGTCACAGCAGTAAATATCGTGATTCTGAGAAACCTGCATATCGGATTATTAGTAATAGTTTTATTCGTTTAATTCCAATTCTTAAAAAGGCTTCGGAACTCAATAGCCACGACGGTATAAGTATAATTGCAATAGACGGCCGCGCTGCTTCGGGGAAAACCACCATGGCCGAACAATTAGAATTTATTCTCGATGCTGACGTTATTCATATGGATGATTTTTTCCTGCCTGTTAACCTGCGCAGTGATATGCGGCTTTCTGAACCCGGCGGCAATGTTCATTATGAACGGTTTTCAGAAGAAGTGCTGCCTTATATCTCAAATTCCGAAAACTTTGCTTATTGCATCTTTGATTGTGGGATAATGGATTATAAGGGAACGAGAATCATTAAAAGTATAAAATGGCGCATTGTTGAAGGGGCTTACAGTTTACATCCGTTTTTTGGGAATTATGCGGATTTGAAAGTTTTTTCCGACATTGAACCGGATGAGCAGATAAATCGAATTCTTAAACGCAACGGAGAAAAGATGGCAGAGATCTTCCGTGCCCGATGGATTCCTCTTGAGGAAAAATATTTCTCAGAGTGCCGGATACCAGCCCGGGCAGACATTGTGGTATAAATTGCATATTTTTAATGGATATAAAAAAATACTAAGGGGATGTTGTTTTGGTTAGAAAAAAGTTTCTTTTATTAGCATTGGTATTAAGCCTTCTGTGTTTGGTATTTTTTACAGGCTGCTCTATGGGACCCTCCTATAAATTTGGTTTTATCGACAAGGACGGTAACTTTGTCATAGAACCTGAGTTTGACAGCACACACGGTTTCAGGGAAGGCCTTGCTCCGGTTATGAGAGGGAATGATTTAGTTGGAAAATGGGGTTTTATTAACTTAGAAGGCGAATTGGTTATTGACTATCAGTATGATCAGACCAGACTGTTCTTTGAAGGGCTTTGTCCCGTAAGGGAAGGCGATGAAAACAACGGAAGATGGTTTTTTATTGACCAAAAAGGCAATAAAGTAATAGAAGGAGATTTTGCAGACGCTTCTGTATTTGTGGAGGGCATGGCACCTGTTAAATTTTCAGAATCAGGTAAGTATGGTTTTATTGATCCCGAAGGCAATATAGTAATTGAACCTGAATTTGACATTGCCTCAGTCTTTAGCGAGGGATATGCCATATACGGCGAGGGAACAGGCAATAATATTAAGATTGGCATAATTGACAGGAATGGTGACATTGTCGTAAAAGCACGTTATGCTTATTGCGGTTCATTCAGTGAAGGCTTGAGCAATGTTAAGCTTACCAGGCAAAATAAAGCTGATTGGGGATTTATGGATGCCGAGGGCAATATAGTTATTGAAGCAGAATATGCCTATGCATATGAGTTCAGTGAAGACCTGGCTGCTGTTAAAATTGGAGATGTTAATACCGGACAATGGGGATATATCAATAAAGAAGGGGAAATTGTCATTGAGCCTCAGTTTACCCATGCGTTATCCTTCAAAGAAGGTCTTGCGGCAGTTATGACTGGTGATGAACAAACCGGCAAATGGGGTTATATCGATAAAAGCGGAAAATTCGTTATAGAGCCTCAATTTGACAGTGCAGGCAGCTTTAGTCAGGGGCTTGCTCCTGTAGGAATCAGATAGCTTGACTTGGCTGCCTTGTCAGGTTTTTGATCCATTTGAACCGGTTTACCTTTACCAGGGCAACAAAGCATTTCAGTATTTGGTCGCATTTCAGGCAGGCAAATACCACCACCGGCGGTGCGTTGAATACAAATGCAGCCAGCAGCGCAGAGGGTACGACAATCAGCCAGACATGGATCAGATCGTTAATGAGAACAAAATGAATCGCCCCGCCCGGCCTTACAATGCCGGTAAGTGAAGACATTTGATAGGATGATCCTACAATTGTAACAGACAGAACCGTAAGGAACTGTACAGCCATTGCCTTGGTATCAGCGGAAATGTTATAAAGCATTAGAATATAATCCTTGACAACATACATGCACAGACCCGATAGAATACCTATTATCAGAAACAGCACCTGAAGCTTTTTAGCATATACCTTCACTAAATCGTAATTGCCGGACCCTACGGTTTTACCGATGACAATAGAGGAAGCTCCTGCAGTACCGTACATAGCCACGGAAATAATCGAAAACACTGTATTTGTAATACTGACGGATGCCTGTGCTGTAGATCCCAGACGGCCGATAATGGCTCCTTGAGCGGCAAGATTGATGCCCCAGAATATGTCTCCGAGAAGAACAGGAAACCCGTACCTGAAAAAATCCTTAAAAAGGCCGGAATCGTGTTTAAATAGGTCTTTTAATTTAAGTTTCAATTTTTTATCTACGAAGCTTACATAGATGATAATAATGGGAAGCTCAATAGCACGGGCCGCCAAAGTAGCTATTGCTGCTCCTTCAATGCCCATGGCAGGAGCCCCAAGTTTGCCGAATATTAAAACCCAATTTAAGAACACGTTGGTGAAAAATGTGACTATGGACAAAAACATGCCGATTTTTACCTGTTCCACAC
>JAAZHD010000140.1 GCA_012510895.1 Clostridiales bacterium | reverse complement strand
TATTTGGGTTCCTCCTTATTGCCCATAATTGGAGCATTTATATTTCGTATGGCCTTTTTAAGTCGCTATTCCGTGGTGTAAAAGCCGTCTGCCAAATCAAACAGCCCTATTTGCATTGGGGCATCCCGCAGCCGCTCCGCGGTGTCGTAGTTGGAAATGAGCACCTCCGGGTATTCACAGCCTCCCTCATATCGCTGGGCGAGGTTATTAATGCGGGTAACGGCTTCGATGTAGTAGCCCTTATACAGCTCTCGGATATATTCGCAGTCGTTATATGATACCAGCCATTTGCCCTTACATTGTTTCAGCGTATCCCGCAGTCGCACATGATCCTCCTTTTTAAATTCCACCTCGTAATGTCCCTCGGTCTGGTAGTACGGCGGGTCGCAATAAAAAAAGGCGTTGTCCCTGTCGTATTGAAGGATCAACGCCTCAAAGTCTTTATTCTCGATGACCGTATCCTTAAGCCTGCGGCTTCCCGACCATATTAGGTGAAAGGTTTTCCGGATATCAAAGGGCTGGCAGCTATATGAGGTGCAGCCGCTGCCGTAGCTGTAGCGGATCAGCTTGAAGAAGGCGGCGGCGCGTTTTACGTCCGACATGGTCGCGTTTTCAATGAGAATCGCTTTGATTTCCTCAAACTGCGGCGGGGACAGGCAGTTCTCCGCCAGTTCCAGTTCCTCGTTTAAGTATTCATTGGTGAATTCCTCCTTTTCAAGATATTTTTTGAGGACGTTGAATTCGTCCCTGCCGTTTATGGGCAGGAAGTTCAACTCCTTAAGCAGGGCAAGAGGACGCTCCTTGACGCAGCGGAACAGGTTGGCAAGGTCGGCGTTGTAGTCATTATAGACCTCCATGCTTGCATCCGGTTTCCTGCCGAAGAGTACCCAACCGCCGCCACCAAAGACCTCAATGTATCTTCCATAATCTTTGGGCATCCGCTGGTAAATAAGTTCACGCAGGGCCTTTTTGCCGCCGACCCAGCTGATAATGCTGTTCAATCAGTCATCACCTCCTTGGCCTGCTGATCCTGTCCATATCGGTCCGCATACAGCTCCCGTCTGTACTCCAGCAGATAAAGCCGACACCAGGATAGGGACAGCCTTTGCAGCGCTCGGTGTCTTTTGGTAAGGGTACGGTGTGAATTTTTCTTGGTGGCGCAGGATCGCTGCCGGTTTTTTTCTCCTGTGTTTTCGTGTCTGTGTTCATAGTTCAGCTCCTTTCCGGCAACAAAAAAAGACGCTGCCTCGTAAGGTAGCGCCTCATGCTCGTTTGCCTTTCATAAAAAAATAGCGGCATGCATTTCTACACACCGCCAATCTTAGGAATTTCATCCGGCTTATCTTCCGTATATTCATATTCGCCGGTGCTTTCATTGTAGATATATCCTGCTTCGGCAAGATCTATATCAAGTATGCTTGCCGCCATTTCGAGGGCTTCGGCAGAACCACCCGCCGGTATATAATAGCTTAAGGTTTTGCCGTTTTTATACTCTGCCTTGCCGGTGTTATGCCCAAAGTCCTCGTCCGCCCATTTGTAGTCGAAACAGATATCCGGAAACATAGTGGAAAGCTTTTTTATTAGTCCGTTGATACTGCTCCATGCGGTTAAAAATTTTACCGTGCTGCCGTCAAAATTTTCTGCGGTATGCTCGTCATAGCCATAGCTGTTCCATTTCGTTCCCCAGTTTTTTATGCTCCAGTCATACCAGCAGTTTTCAGCACCGTACTTTTCAATCTCCTCCCTGCCCAGATTCCCCCTGTAGATATGTTCCGGCATCGGTACAATTTTATTGAAATCAATGCTGCCGGCTCCAATCTCATCGTTCTTAATGGCTTCAAACATTGCCCTGACCTTTTCCTTATCACCATATGCGGTAAGTATGTTTGTGATATGATTGGGCATGTTACATTCCTCCCATCGTCTGTTCGTTGAAGTTTTGTTCGTTTTCCTGTTTCAGTTCCCGCTCCGGTTTGATGAAGAAATGATCACTGTTCCAGAAGCTGACGAAGATTTCACCGTCATCCGTT
>JAAZHD010000139.1 GCA_012510895.1 Clostridiales bacterium | reverse complement strand
GCCTGATGCTATGGGCCTCACAACGGTTGCCTTAATGGCCTTTGCCGGTTTAAACTCAATTACGCTAATAACTTTCTCCTCAGGTATATTATATAAACGGGCTATTAATTCCTTCCTAATAAGTTTTTTATCACAAAATAATTTAAAAGTGTCCCAGTCTTTAAAGATAATATCAAATGTCAGCTCGTAAGGACCTGAGTTCTTGCTTCGGATAACTTCCGCCGTGTCAATGAGTCTAATCTTCAAGATCATCACTCCCCCCGACAGTTATAATTTCAATGGGGAACAGTTCAGCCGGGTCATCCGCCTCAATGATATGGTAGACGCTGAAGGTGTATACCTCTCCGGCTTCAAGGTCTGAAGGCGAGTATGGAAAGGCAAGATTCCCCGCAGTTGCCACCCTGCCCTTGTAACCATAATGGAGCATGGTGGACCGGGCAAAGCTGCATATGGTATTGGCAGTTGCCTGATCCCGGGCAACTGCTTCAATGATTATTCCAAGTTCATGACTTTGTATATCCGTCCAGGGTTCCAGGGCTCCCATCACCCCGTTTCTTCCATACACCTTAAAGTCCAGGAAATAGTCCATTTTAAGGCTGCTGAAGTTATCTTTCACCCTGTCCCGTACACCTGAAATAACTTCATCTATGCCGGCAATCATAATCGGGTCCCTAATGCCGGCAATGGACAAGGTTCTATAACCGATCTTCCTTGCGCCTTCCAGCTTAACAGTATATTTTTCAGAAGGGATGAATCTGCTTCCCCTTACCCTTACCATCCTTTCGCTTTCCTGAATAAATTCCGTTTCCGTCAGATCCAGCACACCGCCGGGGCCGGGCAGAATATATGGGTTTGTTTTCTCATACAGGGTATGGGCGGCAACGGACAGGGCGGTGCATTTCCGAATCGGATTTAATGGTTCAACCTTGAAGTAATCTTTTCCCAGATATCCAATCATTGAGTCGCTGCCGCTTCCCGGAGCGGCGGCTATGCTTGCACATTCAAGGATCTTTCCAAGGTGCAGGGCAAGCCCTTTATCATACCCTTTCTGAATGGCTGCAGCCGCAAAAACAGCCGGATCATAAGCCCTTCCGGCAACAATTACCGGGACTTCTTCATACAGGGCCCTAAGGAAAGGCTCAACCCCCATCTGGCCGACTATCCTTCCGGTTTCCTTAAGCTCATTTTCAGTCAGCCTTTGATTGGGATAAAGGGGCTGAACCTTGCCCTCGCTTAGTTTTTTTGAAATATATTCCTTGTCTATTTCAGCATTAATGACAGCCATACGGAATTTAAGGCCTTTTTCTTCTGCAATTTCCTTTATTATGTCAATATTCCATTCCAAATGAGGCCTGCCGCCGCTTCCCCCGGCACTTCCTATGATTACAGGTATTCCCTTTTCAATGGCCGCCGGAAGAATGATTTCCAGATCCCTTTTAACAGCTCCTCTGTCAGTAAAGGAAATTCCTGCTCCCAGATAATAAGGGCCAGGATCTGTAGAACCTGCATCAACGGCTATTACATGGGGATTCCTTCTCATTCCTTCCTCAAAGGACTGAACCGGAAACCCGTAGCCCAAAATGGCGGTCGGAGATAATATTCTTAACTCTTCCACTATTGCCCTCCCCCAATTGCCTTTATTTTAACATCATGTTTTACGTTTTCTGTTTTTAAATAAAAACAGTGTCCCGATATGCCCGTTATTGTTTATAGTCTATTTCGGGAATTCTTAATTGCGATGATCCTCTGCATCTCGTTAAAGACAATCATATATCCTTCATCCACTCCCATGCCGGGCTTGGCAAGAATCTGACAGGGCTTGGCAGCCATTGCAATATGAGCGCAAACCTGGGCTGACCTTTCAGTTTCATTGCAGGTCCCGCCCAGATAGGCGCCTATGCCCTTTTCTTTACAGTAAAGCACCGCTTCAATGCTGTTATTGATGCCTCCCAGATCCGGCGTTTTTATCTGTATCATGTGGCATGCCCTGTTATCGGCAAAATATCTTATATCATCAAGGGTGTTGCACCATTCATCGGCAACGATTTCAACATTTATTTTTTCATCGTTAATCCTTCGGGTTAATTCTTTTAAAGCCAGCATCTGTCTTTCCCTGTTTTCCACATCGATAGGGCCTTCAATTCTTAATTTATAGGGATGTGCAGCCTTTTCAAGGTCTTTAAAATAAGCTGT
>JAAZHD010000138.1 GCA_012510895.1 Clostridiales bacterium | reverse complement strand
TCCTTGTCTATACCTATTGGATCTTGCAAAGAAACTTCGTTATTGTTTTTTTTGGAAGCTCTAATAGTCATCAAAATTTCGTTTTCTATACACTTAGCTGCGTAAGTAGCTAAACGTGTCTTCTTTTCCCTATTATAGGTGGAGATAGCTTTAATTAATCCTATGGTACCTATGGAAATTAGATCATCAATTTCTTTTCCGGTATTAACGTACTTCTTAACAATATGAGCTACCAATCGCAGATTATGTTCAATCAAAATATTCCTTGATTCTTCACTGCCTTTAGCATATTGCGTCAAATGATACTCTTCTTCCTCCGCACTTAAAGGCTGCGGAAATGAGTTGTTTCCAGAAATATGAGCTAGAACAAATAAGCATTTAGCTAAAATAAAAAAGATTCCAGTAATGGCTTCCAAGGCATCACCCCCAAAAGTTCTCCTGCCTTTTACTATATGAGAGAACTTTTGGGAATGTGCAAGTCCTAAAATTTTAAAATTTTTCTTTTTTTCTTCTAAAAAGGGAAAAGGGTTTTAATACTCCTGAAAAAGGAAGATATATTTTTTGCTGGGGGTGTGGGGCAGAGGTAACTAGATTCATGTTTTCGTCATACATTTCGTCCACTCTATATTCTATATAATCCTCCCCAGGCTGCATTATTTCCAGAAGATCTCCTTTTTCAAAATAATTTCTTTGCTCTATCAGAATTCTGTTCTTCTCTACCTGATTTTCTATTAGCATTGCTACAAAATCATAATTACGTTAATAGCCGCTGTTATCTATTTGATAACTATCATTACCTGATTTCCCGAAGTAAAAGCCGGTAGTGAATTTCCTATGGCTGGCTTTTTTTAACTCGATTAAGCTTTTTGGGTCGTATATATAATTTATAGGATCCCTTATATAACTATCTATTTCCTTTCGATAGGAAGCAACAACACTGGCGACGTAGTATACAGATTTCATTCTTCCTTCAATCTTAAAGCTGGACAATCCGCATTGCATCAGTTCAGGTATATGCGGCAACATGCATAAATCCCGTGAGTTAAATAGGTAGGTACCTTTATCATCTTCAATAATGGGGTAATATTCTCCTGGCCGTTTTTCCTCGACCACATAATACTTCCAGCGACATGGTTGAGTACATTCACCTTGATTTGCATCTCTTTCTGACAGGTAATTACTGATAGTGCATCTCCCTGAATATGACATACACATAGCACCGTGAATGAATGCCTCCATCTCAAGGGTGTCTGGAGTGTTTTGACGTATATCAAATATTTCTTTTAATGAAAGCTCTCTGGCTAAAATGATGCGTTTTACACCTAGTTTATGCCAAAATATCGCACTTCGATAATTAGTGTTATTTGCTTGAGTGCTTAAGTGAATTTCCAAATCCGGTTCTACATCACGAACAAGATCTAAGATACCAGGATCAGATAAAATCACAGCATCTGCATTCATCTGTTTTAAGATATGGATATAGTCTTTCATGCCCACAAAATCATCATTGCGGGCAAATATGTTTATGGTAACATAGACTTTTTTATTTAATTGGTGTGCATAGCTTATACCTTCTTCCATTTCTTCCAACGTAAAGTTATCGGCAAATGCTCTAAGGCCAAATTGTTTCCCACCAATATAAACTGCATCCGCTCCGTACGCAAATGCTACTTTTAACTTTTCTAAATTTCCAGCAGGTGCCAGAAGTTCTGGTTTAAACAAGGCCTACAACCTCCTATAATTTTATAAATCTGCCATTTTGAAAAAAGCGAAAGCTCACTTTCGTAGTGAGCCTGATATGAATATTAAATTTTATAACATATTTTATTCCCAATTTGCCTGATATTTATTTTTATCTCTAATATGTGCCTCATAAGTACTGTTAAAAGCATGAAGCCCAATTTCAGGATCAATAAGCACATAGTAAAGCATAGGTTCATCTTCATTCATATATTCTTCATAAGGATTCAGTACCGCTTCCATTGCTTCAAGACCTGGAGAAGATATAGGACCAATTGGCAACTTCTCGACCAAATAGGTATTATATGGAGATTGAATCTTAGTATCTTCAGTTGTTAGATTTACTTGATTAACCTCCCTGTCCGGAAGTATATAATTGATGGTAGCATCTGCTTGAAGCGGCATTCCAATCCGAAGTCGGTTATGAAAAACGGCAGATACTTTTGTGAATTCTTCTGGTTTCGCTTCATTTTGAATAATGGACGCGAGAATTACAACTTCATCCATAGTCATGCCCATCTCATCAGCCTTTTGTTGCATCTCGGAAGAAAAAGAATCTTCAAATTCACTTAACAAGGTTCTGATAATTCTCTCAGGGGTAGAATCAGCAAAGAAATAGTAGGTATCTGGAAATAAATATCCTTCCATTGGAAATTCTAATTTCCTTCTTTCCTCCGGAATTGTTTTCAGGAAAGGAAAGTCGTTCTCGTATTTTTCAATATTTCTTGCTTCTTTTATAAATTCTTCTTCGGTAAAATTCATATTATATTCGTTTACTAAACGAGATGCTATTTTTCGAATATCGTCCCCTTCTCTTATAGTTGCGAGAACAGTAGTTACAGACACTTGACCAGTCATTAACTCATCTATTATTTCATTAAGAGTCATATTCTGTGATAACTCATATTTGCCGGCTTGCATGTCATTAGCTTTGTCGGATAAATCTACCATAAGTTTAAAAGCACCTGTATTTCGAATCAATTTATTTTCATAAAGAATCTTAGCAATGCCGTTGACAGAGGTTCCCATAGGCACTTCTATGGTGATTGGTGTATCATTTCCAGGATCTACAGGCATAAAAAATTTTTCATACATTGTATAGATGATAAAAACAAAAACACCTACCACGATAGACAGACTAACAATAAATATCAATATCTGGCGCATTATCTTCTTCAATAATGGATGTATTTTAAACTTCTTACAATTGAGCTGTGATGTATCTTTACTATTTGCTGCAGAAGAATCAGCCATGTAATACCTCCCGAATATAACACAAGTCATAATTTTATCAGATATATTATATAATTATGCTCCTTTTTTGGCAAGTAAAAAAGCCGGGAGGGTATGACAAGCTGATTTTTTTACATTCAAATCTCGAGTATTACTGGTAAAATCATTGGTTTGCGTTTTGTACGTTCATATAAAAAGTCACGTAATGAATTTCGAATGTTTAACTTAATCGTACTCCAATCGGTTATATTATTTTCCTCACATTCATCCATTACCTTTATTACTATTTCTTTTGCCTCATCTATTAAATCCTCCGATTCTCGCACATAAACAAAACCGCGGGAAATAATGTCCGGTCCTGAGAGTATGCTAAAGTTCTCTTTAGAGATCGTTATTATAACAACCATTAAGCCATCCTGAGATAAGTGTTTTCTATCTCGCAGGACAATATTGCCAACATCTCCAATTCCTAAGCCATCTACTAGGACTTTGCCTGCAGTTACCGACCCGGATATTTCACAGGAATCTGGAGTGAATTCAATGATATCACCTAAATCAGGAATATATATATTATCTTTTGGCATACCCAAAGACTCCGCCAGCTTGGCATGCTGATTCAGGTGTCGATATTCTCCGTGTACCGGTATAAAAAACTTAGGTTTAACTAAGGTATGAATCAATTTTAACTCTTCCTGACAAGCATGACCAGAAACATGGGTCTCCATCATGCCCTCATAAATTACATTTGCACCTTTCTTGAAAAGCAGGTTCACAATTTTAGAAACCATTTTTTCATTACCAGGTATGGCATTAGCAGAAATCACAACCAAATCGCCTGGCTTTATACTTACTTTTCGGTGTTCGGAAGTTGCCATCCTGGCTAAAGCAGACATTGGTTCTCCTTGACTGCCCGTAGTAAGCACTACAACACGTTCATCCGAAAAGCTATTTATACGGTCTATATCAATTAACATTTCTTTCGGCAGATGCAAATAACCTAGCTCTGTAGCTACATTAACTACATTAATCATACTGCGTCCTGAAACACATAGTTTACGATTATGTTTTTCAGCTGCATTTATGACTTGTTGAATACGATGGATATTTGATGCAAAAGAAGCTATAATTATTCTTCCCTTAGCTTCACTAAACATATTTTCAAACGTTTCACCAACAATTTTTTCTGACATGGTATATCCAGGACGTTCTGCATTAGTACTATCTGCAAACAATGCTAATACACCCTGTTCACCTAAACTGGCAAAACGAGCAAGATCCATCACTTGACCATCAATGGGTGTAAAGTCGATTTTAAAATCGCCAGTGTGTACTAATATGCCAACTGGCGTGTGTATAGCAATCGCTACCGAATCGGCTATGCTATGACTAGTTTTTATAAACTCAACCCTTAAACTCCCAAACTTTATAATATCTTTAGGTTTTACTACCTGAAGATGTATAGATTCTAATTTATGTTCTTCAATTTTTGTGTTTACCAACCCTAAAGTTAATTTTGTTCCATATACCGGCCTGTTTATTTGTTGAAGGACATAAGGCAACGCGCCAATATGATCTTCATGACCATGTGTTAAAATAAAAGCCCTCACTTTTTCCTTGTTTTTTTGCAAGTAAGAAATATCGGGGATCACAAGATCAATCCCCAACATTTCATCTTCAGGAAAACTAAGTCCACAGTCTATGACGATGATGTCGTCTTCATATTCCACCACCGTCATATTTTTTCCGATCTCGCCCAGTCCTCCTAAAGGGATGACCTTCAATGATTTAGTTTTTCTTGTCACTAAATTTACTCTCCTCCTTAATGATTTATTGTTTATCTATTTTACTTCTTCTGTGATAGTCCGCACCAATCCCAATATGACTAGTATACAGCATTTCTTCAGTGTTCACAAGCCAGGAAAAATTAGTTTTCCTTTTCATCGATTTGAATGTCCTGTATTCTTTTTTCAAAATAACTGGCTAATTCCTCAGTAAATTCTTCATTCCAACCTTCACTGTAAACTTTGCAAACTGGCTCCTCTGAATCAGGCAAAATCAATGCCCAGCCTTTATCATTTTGGATGCGAACACCTTCAAACAGCCTTATCCCTCCTGTGCTTTGACTTCCCTCTTCAATTAATGCACGCATAACAGCTCCCTTTTTTTCCCATGGGCATGGTATCTCCTTTTCCTGCCAGTATATATCAGGGATTTCATTTATAAGTTGAGATAAAGCGACGTTATCTAATGACATTCTCTCTAAGAGTTTTATTAACAAGGCTATACCATCGAAATAGATAGAAAATAAATCAGTACCCTTGGATTCCAGCATAATATCCAGCTTGTTAGATTTTGTACGTACTATATCGCATTTATATGTGTTTGCCAACTTTTCAATGACATTTGAAGCTGTGTAAGGTACTACAACCTTTCCTCCCGGTTTTTGTTTCATATAAAGCAAACATATTAAAATGCTTTGTTACTCTTTACGTATTTGTTCACCTTTTTCATCATATAGTTGAATACTTTCTGCATTTGGGTCTAAAATACAACCAATATCATATCGGCCTGTTTTCAATAGATCATTAATATCAGTATCCGTTTTGCAAATTCTAATCTCACAATTAAGCTCCTTCAATATGCTTTGCAGAAGATAGTTACCTATTTTACTGCTTCGTGCAGAAACGAGAATACGAAAACCTTTATTTCGCACTGATTCTTCATTAATGGAATCAAGTAAGGATCTAATATAGAATTTAGATACATCTGCCATAATATGAACTCGTTTGATATTATTATAATCTTCTCTTTGAAAATCGTCCCGTATATAGAGATTCTCCAATTTTCGTTCTATATCTGCAGGCAAGCTACAACCATTTGAATCGACAAAGTGAATAATAACTTTTTCAACTATATTCGTATTTAAAGAAATGTGAATTCCTGCATCTAAAGCTAGATGTTGAACTGCATAACGAAGCACAGGAGTTGTAATTGGCCCAAGGTCATACACCTCTATGCCTGTAGAAAGAAGTCCAGATATTAACCCGTGCTTCAGCATAGTGCTTACTGGATGTTGATCACAGCTTATCGCAGTTCTTTTACCTGGTTTTAAGTATGCGCCAAAGGCTGCTCCAATTCTTACAACATTTTGAGGATGCATATCAGTATTCATAGTCCCACTGATGCCGTCTTTACCAAATAGATAGCGACGTTCTCTTGTACCCCAAACAATATTGGATTGTATAATACTACCTTTCTCTATAGTTTTTTCCGGCCATATATTTACACTAGGTTTAATAGTTGAATCCTCGAGAAGCTGACAACCGGTTCCAATTACAGCACCTTCATATACAGAAACACGATTTCCCGCATATACTTTGTTGCATATTATAGCTCCTCTTATTTCTCCATTTTTTCCTATATGTACATGATCCCATAGAACTGAGCGTTTAATAGATGAATGTTCTTTAATAGTACAATGTGCACCTATTACCGTGTAAGGACCGATTATAACATCCTTTCCAATGTGTGTATAATCACCAATGTAGCAAGGGCCTACTAATTTTGCGCTTTCATCTATTTCTGTGTTTTTACCTATGAAAATATTCGTACCTTGTATATTATCTCCCTTTACTAAACTTATGCTTTTTTTTAATGATAGCTGGACACGTCCATCTAGCATGTCATAATGAGCATTTAAATATGTATTTGTGTTGCCAATATCACACCAATATCCATTACTAATATATCCATAAATAGGTTGTTTATCCATAAGCAATAGTGGAAACAAATCCTTACTAAAATCAAATTTCCTTCCTGTTTCGAAGTATTCCAATACATCAGGTTCTAGGATATAAATACCTGTATTTATTGTATCACTGAATACTTCTCCCCAATTTGGCTTTTCAAGAAAACGGGATATATTTCCCGAATCATCTGTTACCACTACACCATACTCGAGCGGAACCTGTACTTTCTTTAATACAAGGGTGGCTTTTGAGCCTTTTTTTTTATGAAATTCTATTGCTTCACTTAAATTAATATCTGTAAGTGCATCTCCGCTAATGACAATAAAAGTTTGATCGAGAAAACTACTGGCGTTTTTTACACTTCCTGCAGTTCCCAAAGGGGTTTCTTCTATAAAATAATGCAGATTCACACCTTTTTCACTGCCATCTTGAAAACTATCAATAATTTGTTCAGGACGATATTGCAGTGTTACACCAATTTCCCGTATACCATGGCTTTTTAGAAGTGAAATACTATAAGACATTACCGGTAGGTTCATAACCGGTACCATAGGTTTTGGCAGATCACAAGTCAGTGGTCGCAGACGGGAACCTTCTCCTCCTGCCATTATAATACCTTTCATATAATCATCCTCTCATTTCTTTAGGCAAGTTAAAATTTAGTAAGTCAACTTTCCCACCACAATTGTGGTGATGAACCTTGAAAAATGAATATAATCACGCAACCAACAGTAATCGATCTTTAAGATAGAAAGGCAGAGCATTTATTAATTGGTCAATAAGTTGCTGGGC
>JAAZHD010000137.1 GCA_012510895.1 Clostridiales bacterium | reverse complement strand
TGCTTAACCTTATCAATCGGACTGACAACGATCCTGTTGTTGTAAATCCGGATGATGAATTCTTTGATGTTGATGAAGAAGGAACCGGGGAAGAATTAAATCCGGATGACGTCCTTTGGCCGGATAATAATAACGGGGTTTACCGGGATAAAGATATTATAAATATACTTCTGATAGGCCAGGACAGACGTCCGGGAGAAAGCAGGGCCCGTTCCGACTCCATGATGATTGCTACTTTCAACAGAAAGAATAATACCATCAAAATTACATCTTTAATGCGGGATATGTATGTTCAGATTCCGGGCTACAGCGACAACCGAATTAATGCAGCCTATGCCTTCGGCGGTATGAAGCTGCTCAATGAGGTTATAGCAAAAAACTTCCTCATTCATATTGATGGGAATATAGAAGTAGATTTTGAAGGCTTTATAGAAGGCATTGACATTATTGGCGGAGTAGAGCTCTCCATTACCGAAAGCGAAGCAAAGCACTTGAGAACACGAGGTTTTCCCGATCTAACAGCAGGGAAAGTAAAAATGGATGGGAAACTGGCTTTGGCCTATGCCAGAATCCGGAAAATAGGCGATGATTTTGGCAGAACTCAAAGGCAGCGAAATGTCATTATGGCTGCCGTACAGAAGTTGAAAGGTTCCGGGATTTCGGAAATCATGGCATTGGCAAATAAGATACTTCCCCATGTAACTACGGATATGAATAATGACCAGCTGCTGAATTTAATATATGCCGGGATGACTTCTGACCTTGATAATATAGAGCAGCATCGCATACCTGTTGACGGCAGCTACAAAAATGCCAGAATCAGGGGAATGTCGGTTCTGGTGCCTGACCTGGAAGCAAATCGAAGGGAACTGAAAAGTATTATCTATGGCGAATGAAACAATTTGGAAATAGAGAGGCCGAGATGTGAAGCATAAGCAAAACCACCTGTAAATATTCTTTCCGGATTATTTACTCGGTAGGTTTAGCTTATGCTTTTTTCTTTCCTTCTTGATTAAGCCAACCTTTATTATAGAGCCTTTATTTATTTAATCTGCCTGGTTCAGCCTGATTCATCTTGTATTACTCATCAGCAAAGAGTCTGAAACCGCTTCCGTTGGCCAGTACAACCAGGAGAAGGAGTATGGCGATAATAATTAATGTGTCATCGCTTCTTCTGCCTTTGCAGTCGTCACCAAAACCAAAGCCCATAAGATCACCTCCAATCATATCTTTCTGAATTTTTCCAGTAATCGTATAAAGTGGTTGGATTCACGAAGGACATGATCTCCTAGCAGAGGCAATATAATAGACATAATCTGGCACTGCAATAATCCCTGAGTGGCTTGTGCGTTAAAACCGCTGATATTCTTGGTTGCCCTGAGCATTTCAGCCGTTACCATGTGAATAGGTGCAGCTTTATCTATTGCATCCAGTACAGCTTCATTCAGCCTTTCAAATTCCATAGCAAAATCATTGGCTGTGTTAATTAAGTCATTTTCTGTTGGATCCAATAGTCCACGAATGAACATGGAATGCTCTGCCATGATCCTGCTCCAAAACAGCTCCTGCCCGTATATCTCTCTATTTACATCTATTTTCTCTCTTTTTTGCAATCTGTCTATTATGCTGAGGTACAGCTTAGCCTCTCTCAGGATATGTTCTATAAGCAGGGGGTAATTTAGCGTAAACATTTTGCATGATGTAACCTTGCCCAATACATCGGTCTTAAATTCTATAATTTTTTTAATAAGCGCCATGCCCTTTTTATTGAGCTTAGAAATCAATTCTTCTGATTTTTCATCATACTCTTTTGGGTTTCCGGCTTCCAATTCCAGTTCCCTTTTTGTGATGCCGGTCGGTATCATAACACCTGTATAAAATATAGATTTTTTTTCTGCATCAAGGGTGTAAGGCGTTACAATTTCATCTGAACTGATTACTTCTCTGCTTATGTTTCTATCAGAAATATTTACCACTCCGGATAGAAAATCATCGAACTTAATTCTCAGATTATCAGCTTTATCCATAAACTCTTTATCCCGGGGCGTAAAACCCAGCTGCAGGAAAAAGGCATGTTCCTTCATGATTCTGGCAAAAAACAAATGGGTTTCCAACGATTGTCTGATAAATAAATCTCTTGACAGCATGACTTCCCTCCTTATTCAAATACCACCGTATTATCATATTATTGAAATTGACTTAAATAGTTGCATAAAAAAGGAGTTTGTTTGCATCAGAAAGGGGCAAACAAACTCCAGGCAAGTATATTATGTTTTGCTCAATTAAGGTAAATTAAGTTTTTTGCGGCAGCGCCTTATATTGAGGATAAAACGTATCGTTTTATATTCTCCATAGATTCATACTCATATGTTTTTGGAGGCATTGCAGTGGTATTTCTTATGTGACGGTCGTCTTCAAAAGCTTTCTTCAGAATTTCTCTTGCTTCTTCTTTTACTTCTTCATGCTTCCTCATTATTCTTATCACAGCCATGGCTGCCTGTGAGACGATCTGGTAGTAAACCTCATTGAAATTTTTAGTGTTGTTGAAATGGTAGCTTAATTCTGTAATCTCATGATAAAGCGGTTTTTCATATTCCAGCGGATCACATAAGATCTCTCTCAGCGTGGGCATAATTTCCAGGTCTCCCAGTTTACCCAGCAGATATATGGCAATGGCAGACCGAAGCTGATTGGTTCTTCTGCAATCCTTGTAATAGAAGGCATCTCTGTTTCTTACTATTTCCCTTAAGGTATCAAGACAGCTTGCATCCCCGATAAGGCCTAAGGCAAGAGCGCTGTTTGTGCGCAGCATTTTGTCATTCTCTTCCATCCATTTTTTTAAATGGGGCACTATGCTGTCTCCGAGAAGTTTGCAGGAATAAATTGCAATTCCCGGTCTGTCAGTTTTAAGTTCCGCTTTGATCTTTTCCGGGCACTTAAGCCACTTAACTTTTTCTTTCCTGTACCTGTCGTCAAACCAGATTCCTTTGTTATGTTCTTCTGTAAGGCAGCCGGTTTCTTCAAGTATTTTCTTAATTTCCTGATAGGGAACTTCAGTTGGCTGCACACCGTATCTAGCAGCCAGGGCAGCACATACACCGACGCTTTCCCCGCATTTTTGCATATCCCTTTTCATTCTGAGGATGCTGGCAGTATCATGATCAACACCCAGATGGCGCCCGGCGGCCAGAAGGGATTTGTATCCCTTTGGTATCAGGTTCTGCAGGGTAACCGGCACAGAGAAGCAGACCGTGCTTAAATTGGCTGCCACATAAAGATCCTGCAGCACTTCTGATTCCAGGGCATGATCTTTGCCATGCTTGTCAAAATCGCTGTATCCGTAAAACAAAGGTTCATCCGCTTGCTTGCACTCAATTACATCCCGGGCTGTTATAGTTATTTCTGCCTCAATCAGTCTTCCTTCCCGTATGCCGACAAAAGGAGCAATGAAGAGAAGGCGGCTGTCCGGATCAGCAAACTCTTCAAGCAGCTGGCTTCTATGGGCATGCAATATCCCCTGGGATAATTGGAAGGGATCGTTTTGATTTACATATCCGCTGTCATGATTGGTTCTGGCAAGCAGGCCGTCTTTCCTAAGAGAAATTCTGACACTGGTGAAGGGGCGTGTCAATCCGTCGGTTTCCCGCCCGTATCTGGTGCTGCAGCCTGCTATGGTACAAACATTTGCGTCTGCTGTGGCATCTATCAGAATGTCACAGGAAAAATTCAGGGTTTCTCCTTTTGAAAACACTGAGACACCTTTCACGGTTTTACCTTCCATAAATACACCGGTAACCGTTGATTCCAGAAGCAGCTCAACATTATTTTCCTTTGCTTTATTTTCAAATAAATACTTCTTAGGCTCCACGGTATTCAGAAAGGATTCTTCTGCTAACTGTTCAGCTTCCTCGTCCACCTTAATATGAAGGCCTCCGCCTAATCCATAATAGTATCCGGATACATAGCCGACTGTGCCCATGCCGCCCACAGCTGATAAGCGGTCTATGCCGAGCACTTGTGCACCGTTTCTGCCGGCAGATATTGCGGCGTATATACCGGCAGTGCCTAATCCTGCTACAATAACCTCAAAGTGTTTATGAAAGCTTTCGCAGCCGGCAGGTTTTTCCTCTGCTTTTCCATTTACTAATCTTCTGTATATCATGCCAGGAGCCTCCTTCCCAATTGAACCCCGGCCTCATAGCTTTCTTCAGGGGTGATATAATAGTCAGACGGAAGCAAAAAATAATTCTCATTTTTTTCACAATACGGGAATTTTGCTTTAGTGTCAAAACATTGACCTATGGCTGCTATTTTCCATTTTCTTAATCTTTCCGGCCGTTTGAGCCATAGTTCAATGAGTTTGTGTCTTGCTTCAGGCAAGGACATTTCAAGGGGACAGGACACTTTCATTATCATAATTCCTAAATTTTCGTCCGTTTCGGGTATAAATGTTACCTCTTTAAAAGCGTCATGGTTAAATTTGTCAGAAAGAATCTCAACAGCTTCATCTTTGTTTTTATTAATAATAAGGCAATTTAAGGATTTTGCTGTTATGTTTTCTTCTTTTGATCTTGTATCTGCTATTCTTTTGGCTTCAAAGGTTCTATACTCTGTTCCGCTGAAGATTTCAATCAGATAAGATCCGCGGTTATAACTTATATTTGTTATTTCGCAATTAAGTAAAATGTCTGCATTAAGATCGTGGAATCTCTTGTAATATGCCGCGCTTTCAGAATATACGCTAGGAAGTTTAAAGCTGTTGACATATTCATAGGCGACCATTTCTGTCTGGTCTGCAATCAGTATTTTCAGATCCTTTCCGGCTGTTTCTGCCAGGCCTAAGGCAGCAACAGTGGTTCCGATTATAAGTAAATCGTACTCCAAATAAACCCCTCCCTTTAATTTTGCGGCTTTATATGTACATCCACTAAAAAGAATAACGAATTAACATTTTCTGTTCATCTACTATATTTGTAAATCTATCTACTATTTTTGGATTCCCTGTAATTGCTTTATAATTTCAGCAGGGCTATAATATTCTATAAGAGATAAAGCAGCAAGGCGGTAAGAGTATTGATTCCCTTTTTTAAGATTTCACGGCTTATTTTGGAACCCAGAGATGATTCCACAGTGGAACATTGCTCTCCCACTGTAAAAATATGCCATATTGCCGGAGGCAGAGGGCAGTGGAGAATTGGCGGAAAAGAGTACCCCATAGAAACCGGGGATGTTTTCATCCTGAATAATGTAGAAATCCGCATTCTTCATAAGATTATACCGCCCCAGCCTTTAAAAATGATTATACTAGATTTTGAACCCCGTTTCATCTGGATAAATGGTTTTAATCTCTTCGACTCCAATATTCTGGGCATATTTTTCAGCAGAAAGAAAAACTTTAATAACCGCATAGATAATCTAAATCCTATGAGCAGGTTGGTAAAAGAAGCAATTCAGGACATAGATAGGGAGTATTCAGAAAAGCTGCCAAAATACGAGGAAGTCATTAAGATTAAAATAGTAAGCCTGCTCACTTTGCTTAATCGGCATTATATCAATGAAGTGGAACCTGCTTCTGTTTCTTCCCATGGCAATGCTGAGAACCTGGCCCTTATAAATCATGTGCTGGAATATATTGATCAGCATATTGCGGAGGATCTGAACCTGGATAAATTGTCATCCCTTGTGCATATGAACCCATCTTATTTTTCCACTATATTTAAAAAGAACAACGGTATTTCTCTGTCCCAATATATACTAAGGAAAAGGATTTCATTGGCCATCGAACTTCTAAGAAATGAAGAGCTTACAGTGCTGTCAATTGCCCATAGATGCGGCTTTAACAGCCCGGCAAACTTTTATAAGTATTTCAAAAGCCTCACAGGCAGAACACCCACCTATTTCCGGAAAAACAAGGCCAGCCTGAACATATAATGAAAAAGTTAATAAAAAAATACAATATAAATGGAGCTGATAACTTGAAAACCCTATCCCGGCAACACATTTTTAACGGTAAGATTATAAAGGTATATAAGGATGAAGTGGAACTAAGCAATGGAATCAAAACAACACGGGAAGTTGTTTCCCATAGGGAAGCTGTTGCTGTAGCTGCGGTTAATGATAAGCAGGAGATCCTCCTGGTAACCCAATACCGCTATCCTATCGGCAAAGAATTAATAGAACTTCCTGCAGGCCTGGTTGATGAAGGGGAAGACATTCTGGAGGCCGCCAAAAGAGAACTGATGGAGGAAACAGGTTACCAGGCGGCAAAGTGGGAATTGCTTACCTCAACCTACACATCTCCCGGATGCCATGATGAGAAGGTACATATATTCGCAGCTTCCGGGCTTACTCCTGTGTTCGGACAGAACCTTGATGCAGATGAAGTACTAACCTTCTCCTTAATGCCCTTTACTGAAGCCCTTAAGTTGGTTAAAACTGGTGTTATAGAAGACTGCAAAACCATAATAGGCATATTATTATGCTCAAAATAGTGTGCAGCCTGCAATTATCAGGCTGTAAAAAATTATGGAGAAACATAAGTGTAAAAAAGAGGAGTGTAAAAAATATGGAACCGGTAACACGGAAACAATTGGCGGGCTTCTATGAAAATGAACTTACAAACAATATCCTGTGGTTTTGGCTGCCCCGCTGTATAGACAGGGAATACGGCGGTTATTTTAACTGCTTTACAAATGACGGCAGTAAACTGGTCAGCAAGGATAAGTATACCTGGAGCCAGGGCCGTTTTGTCTGGACTTTTTCCCGTTTAGCCACAATAGACGCACCTGTCTTCACCCGAGCTCAGCGTGCTGAATTTCTGAAGATGGCCCGAATTGGAAAAGAATTTTTAGAGAAGCACTGTCTTATGGGACCTGATGACTGGCGCTGCATTTTTCTGATGGATCAGCAGGGCAGAGCCAAAGAGGTGGCTCCGGGTCAGCCTTTGGACATGAGCATTTATGCAGATGCATTTGTCATACTTGGCATGGCCCGCTACGCCATAGCTGCCGGAGATAAAAACGCCTACATATTTGCAAAGAAGCTTCTTGATTCATGTTTCAAGAGAATCGACAGCGGAGAGTTCCGCACCCTGCCTTATCCATTGTCTGATCGGTTCCGCGCCCATGGAATTCCCATGATTTTCTGCGATACCACCCGGGAGACTGCTCTGGCCGCTGAGATATTTGATCCGGATGCCCTGCCTGAATTAAAGAAAAGGCTGGAGGACTTCACCGTTGATATTCTTACTAATTTTACCGATGAAAATAACCTGATACATGAAGTTATCGGCAGCGACAACCGGCAGATACCCCAAATACTGGGTCAGCATATAAATCCCGGTCATTCTCTGGAAGATGTCTGGTTCATACTTAACAGTGCCTGTTATCTTGAAAAACCCCAGTGGGCTCAGAAGGCCAGAGCCATAGCCCGTGAGACTTTAAAAATCGGCTGGGATGAGAAGTTTGGCGGCCTTTTGCATTTCTGCGGCATGTCAGGCGGCAAGCCTGAAGGGGATGAAACAGGTGTGGGAGATGAACCCATGCTGATACAGATGAAGGACGGATGGTCTGATAAACTGTGGTGGGTACATTCAGAAGCCTTATATACCACCCTGCGCTGTTATCTGGAAACCGGTGACGAGTATTTCTGGCACTGGCACCAGAAGATTTTTGCCTATACATTCACTTATTTCCCCAACCCTGATCGTGAAGTGAGAGAGTGGGTTCAAATTCTTAAACGGGACGGAACGCCTCAGGACAAGGTAGTAGCCTTGCCGGTTAAAGACCCATACCATATTATCCGTAATTTGCTCTTGATTTTGGAGCTTTTGCATGCTCCTAAAGAATTATAATTTAGTGAAAAGGAAATTTAATGAAGGAGAAGGGTGCGTCTAAGTAGAATAACTTACTAAAATATTTTATAGTTTTGAGGAGGGTTATCATGGGTAATGGAACAAAAAAACCGGATCTGATGTGGTCGTATCTTATTCACCTGGGATATAACATGTGGCGTGAGAAAGATGCTGTAAAAACCATAGAGTATGTTAATGCAAGCGATGTACTGATATTACATAAACCAACATGGGACGAGATAATAGAGCAAATGCCATCCTCCTGCATAAACACCGTAATTATAGACCTGGGTGAAGGCGTTAAATACGAAAGTCATCCGGAGATAGCGGTTGAGGGATCCTGGAGCGTAGAGCAGTTGCGGGCAGAGCTTAAAAAGATGCGTGATCTGGGGTTAAACCCTATTCCTAAACTTAACTTTTCAGCAACTCATGATGAATGGCTTGGAGACTATGCCAGATGTGTATCCTCAAAGAAATATTATGAAGTATGCAGAGATCTGATAAATGAAGTAATAGATATATTCGATACGCCTGATTTCTTCCACATCGGCATGGATGAGGAAACCATGAATCATCAGAGATACCATAACTATGTAGTAATACGTCAGGGAGATTATTGGTGGAAAGACCTGTATTTTTGTGTGGATACTATTGAGAAAAAAAGAGTAAGAGCCTGGGTATGGTATGACAATATCTGGAATAATCCGGCAGAGTATGTTAAGAAAATGCCCAAGTCTGTTCTGCAGAGCAATTGGTTCTATGGAGAATTCAATCGAAGAGACGGCAATAATGAAACCTATATAAACGCATATTTGAAATTAGATGAACACGGATTTGAACAGGTGCCAACCGGAAGCAACTGGTCCTATCCGGGCAATTTCCCGGAGACAGTGGCTTTTGCCATGGATAATCTTAATCCGGAAAGGTTGAAAGGTTTCATGCAGACCCCGTGGAAGCCCACCGTAAAGGAAAGGAAACTGCGCCACCTTGAAGCCATCGAGCTTATGAATGAAGGATATGCTATTTATGAGGAAAAACTGAAAGTTAAATAAGCTTGGTTTACTATTCATAGTAAAAGCCGCCTGAAAGGAGTTTTCCAAGGCGGCTTTACTTAACAGCTTTTTTTAATGTCACTCAAATACATTTATCAAATTTTTGAACAAATCCCTGTTTTCCTGAATCTTGCCTTCGCTTCCCAATACACACAGGTATCCATTCTTAAGCACATCTGCTGCCATCTGAGATAATGCTTTAATGTCTTTTGAGCTGGTAGATAAAACTTCATCCCGTTCTTTTTGAATATCCTCCTGGGACAGGCCGGTAAAGAAGTTTATATCAGCCCGTTCACCTTTCATTTGCGGTGTTAACGGAGTATCCAGACGGCTTATGGTACCGATAATGTACTTTTGCATTTCTCTTTCATCTGCCTCAAAGTTGGCAAGATAAGATGCAATTTCATCATAGGCTTTTAAAGTTTCCTTAAGATTCGGATCCCGGTAGGAGGAAAAGAGCATCATTCCGCTTCTGGTAAAGGTTACAGATACACCATAGGCGCCTCCCTGTACCCGCACCCGGTTCCACAGATAGTCCAGATTGGCTATGGTACTGAGAACCTGGAATTATCCGCTGTATTTATACCCCATCCGAATATAGCTGTAGCCTTTTGCAACATATTGTATCTTGCTGGGGGTCAGCAGGCCTTCATTTAAAGGTTCTTCAGTAAATGAAAACGGGGCAGGGGGTGCTTCCTTCTTTGGCAGATTATCAGCAAATTCTTCAAAAACCCTGGCGAAAGCCGGATAATCCTTTTCCGGAAGGGTTATTCCGGCGATGAGGGCATTCTTATGGAAGATAAGCTGTGCTGTTCTCTTTAAGTTTTCCGCTATTTCCTTGCTTTTTGCTTCAAAATTCTGTTCCAGCTTGTTCAGAAAATGATAGTATGCAATTCCCGAACTTAATTCCGTATATTTGCCTGAGGCAGAGAAGTATGAACTTAAGCGATTCATTGCCATTAAATGCCCGGATTGATTGATATACATTTCCATGCGGGAACGGGTTTCCTGGATTATTTCTCTTAATCGCCCGGTATCTTCAAAGACAGAGCCGGTTACCACTTCCTCCAGCAGTTCCATTAATTTTGGAAGTTTATCTGTCAGTGCTTTTGAGCGAACCAACAATTTCGGTAAAAACTCTCCGTCTTTTCCGTTTTGAGCCAGGGAAAGAACGTCATAGTTAATGCCGCCTGTGTGTATGTTGATCTCCTTGGCCAGATCCTCATAGCTGTAATTTCTGGTGCTTACTTTGCCCAAAGTCTGTATTAACAGTCCTGCGTAAGGAATAAGCTCCATAGGCACAGCACTGCTGTCAAACCAGAGATTTAAGTAGGCAATACCGTTGGTTGTTATGGGATGGTGATGAACTTTGACTCCTGCTTCATCTTTTTCAACCAGGGGCAAAACTTCTGCTTTGGGTTCAATATCCGACAGCTCCACCAAGGGGATTGTTTCCAGGTTTTCCGGCAAATCCGGTTCTGTTTGTCTGCGGATCAGTTCTTTGGTATTTTTAATGATCTCATCGATTTCTGCCTTGCTTAATGTTTCTTTATAAGCATTTAGTTTGTTTAGAACTTCCTTTTCTTTTTCCAATGCCAGGCCGGGCTTGGGCTTAACTATAACCATGCTGCTGTGAGTGTTGTTCAGAATGTACTTTTCAATTAAACGTTCAAAAAGCGGCTCAGTCAGTGCTTTCTTAATTTGCTTTAATGTATCTTCAAAGCTAAGATGCATCAGCGGGTCTGCATCATAAAGCCAGCTGTCCAGACAGCGGATACCATAAATCAAACCCTTTGGATTGCTGCCGTAATCAGCCTCCCGCAATCTGAACTCCCGATAGTTGATGGCGGCTTCTATAAGTTTTTTCTCAATTCCCTTAGCCGTCAGTTTTCTAAGGGTTTTCTCAACAATATTTTTAAAAGCTTCACTATCTTCAATATTGGCATCCTTTACTACTATGCTGAATGACGGCTGCAACAGATAACTGCCAAAAGATCCAAATACATCTTTTCCGATGTTTGCTTCCAGCAGGGCCCTTTTAAGAGGCGCGGCAGGATTATCCACCAGTAAATACTGAAGCATGGGGAAAACCAGGTATAAGAAGGGATCTGTGGCATACCCGACAGAATAGTTTAAACTTAAGTAAGTTTTGTATTCCGGTTTCTCCTGGGGGGATATGGAATATTCTACTTCATACCGTCTCATTTCCGTGAAAGAAGTCTGCTTTGGAATTTCAGAATCAATTTCAATCCTGTCAAAATTACTTAGGTATTCTTCGTCCAGGAATTTCAGGTGTTCTTCCACATTTCCGTTTCCATACAGGTAGATATATGAATTGGAAGGATGGTAATATTTCTTATGAAATGCCAGGAAGTCTTCCTGTGTCAGATCAGGAATAAAATCAGGATCGCCGCCGGATTCATTGCTGTAGGGAGTATCCGGATACAGGGATTCCTGTATTTTTCTGAAAAGCACTTGTTCCGGAGAAGAAAAAGCCCCTTTCATCTCATTGTAAACCACCCCTTTATAAGTAAGGGGTTTTTCCGCATCTTCCAGCTCATAATGCCAGCCTTCCTGCATTAATGTATAAGGTGAGTCATATATGTTGGGATAGAGAACAGCATCCATATAGACATCCATAAGGTTAAGAAAATCCTTGTCGTTGCGGCTGGCGATTGGGTAAACGGTTTTGTCCGGATAAGTCATGGCATTTAGGAATGTATTAAGTGAGCCTTTAGCCAGCTCCACAAACGGTTCTTTTAAGGGAAACTTCCTGGAACCGCATAAAACTGCATGCTCCAGAATATGGGGAAGACCGGTATCATCCGGCGGGGGAGTGCGAAAAGTGATGAAAAAAACTTTATTATCATCTTCACATTGCAGATAAAGCAGCCTTGCACCGCTCTTCACGTGGGAAAACTTCAGTGCATTGGCGTTTATCTCTTTAACTTCCGTCACTTCATCCAGACGGAAGCCGTGTATTAAACTGCCTTTTTCTAAACTCATAAACGAACTCCTTTCGATCCAGCTCTTTACTTATAAATTAAATTATATCCAGGTTTTTATCATATAAACGATGAATACGTGACATCAACATGAAATAACATTTTAAATCTTTATTTCTGCACTTAATTGATAATTCCTTCCAACCCGTTACAATATATATCTTTCATATTCTCAGATAAATCCCATAATGAATGTTCCATTCATATACTGTAGAAGAAATACTTATATAATCCGTTAATAATATAATAGGAGACTGTAAAGGAGTTGTTTTTATGTATGGCTTTGATGAGTATGGCAGCTGCAAAAAGGCTGTGGCATATATTTCAGGTGGTCCGCTTTGCCCCGGAATTACCAGAGTTGTATAC
>JAAZHD010000136.1 GCA_012510895.1 Clostridiales bacterium | reverse complement strand
AAGGAATAGTAAGAAAGGTAGAACTGGGCAGAGATGCTGCTTACTATGAACTCCGCGATGACAAAAAACACCATCATCACCTGATATGTAAGGGATGCGGCAATATTGGAACCACTGATTTTTGTCCTTTGGATCAAATTATAGGGGAAGATGGATTTATACCTGCAGAACATCGTTTTGAAATATATGGATACTGCCGGGAGTGTGCTTTAGCAAAAAAAGCGGAAGGCAAGCTGCCGTAGTAAATGACAGAAAGGCGTGGAATGATGAAACTAAAAGTCATGAGAATTCATCCTAATGCCATATTACCTGAATATGCACATCCAGGAGATGCAGGCCTGGATCTTTTTTCAATAGAAGAAGCCGTACTTTCCCCCGGCGACTCCAAGCTTATCCGCACCGGCATTAAGATTGAGCTGCCAAAAGGAACCGAAGCTCAGATTCGCCCCAGAGGCGGTCTGGCATTGAAACATCAGATTACAATATTAAGTACTCCGGGTTCAGTAGATGAAGGATACCGCGGTGAGATCGGAGTGATTATAATCAATCATGGGAAAGCGGATTTCCAAGTGAAGAAAGGCATGAAGATAGCACAAATGGTGATAAAGCCTGTACTGCATGTGGAAATAGAAGAGGTAAGCCGGCTTACTAATTCTCAGCGGGGAGAAGGCGGTTTTGGTTCATCTGGGATCCTGGGAAAGAATTCTGATTAGTATTAGTTTATGGAGGAGCATTGTGATAAGGCTAAAGGTTATATCAGGATTGGTAAGTATATTTCTTATATTATCTCTGCTATTCGGATGCACTTCAGGAAGCGAAGAGACAGAAGAGCCTGTCACAAAATTATATTTTATGTATCCCCGGGACGGCAGTCAAATATTTAAAAGACTTATCTATGAATACAATCAGATGTATGAACTGGACCAATCGGAAGCAGAAGAGAGCCAGGGTCAGAATCAGATACTTATAGAAGGAATTGAAGTATCCGGCACTCCTTCCGATTTTTTTCAACAGTTCAACATGATGTCAGAAGAAGGGGAAACTGTTCCGGATGTAATGCTAATACATGATACATGGTTAGCCAAAATGGCTGAAGAAGAGTGTATTCTGCCGCTTGACGGAGGGCTGAACCAAAACATAAAAAATGACTTTTTTAAAGGATTGCATGAAGCCATGATATGGAATGGCCGAACATACGGCATACCATTTAGGCAGGATCAGCCTTTGCTTTATTATCGAAGTGATTTGGTGGGAGATGATCTTCCTTCTTCATGGATAGATCTGGCATATACGGCAAAACGGATAATCAGTGAAAATGATATAGATTATGGATTGGTTTTTCCCGGGGATATTACAGAAAGCACTGCAGCCTTTCTGAGCAGCATATGGTCTTTCTTTGGCGCCGAGCCGGATTTTGAAACAGGGGATATCCAGTTCGATGAAGCCGGAATGAAGTCAGCATGGAGCTTGATAAAGAGGATGATAAGCGATGGAACACTATCATCTGATGTTTTGGATATGAGCCCGGAAGAATGCCGTGCTGTAATGGAAGCAGGTAATGCAGCATTTATGTGGAATTGGTCATATGCAACAAGAATTCTTTTGGACGAGGATTCTCCCTTGTATGGGAAAATAGCTGTAACAACTCTTCCTGTTTCTGAAGAAAACGGGGGTGGAGGCATTATAAGCGGATATGCCCTGGTCATAAACAAGGCCACCGGTTTTGTTTCTGAAGCATGGAACTTTATAAAATTTCTCATAAGCCGTGAAAATCAGGAACAACTCTTTGATGCAGGATGGATACCGGCAAATAAATCACTTTATCAGAGCTACAGCTTTCTGAACCTGGGTCTTCCTTCAGATTTTCCCGCTATATTTGAAACCGGCCGGACAATTAATCCGGGCACAAATGTAGAGGGTGTTTTAAGCATGATGAATCAGGCTGCTGGTTTGGCTCTGCTTGAAGACAAAAGTGTGGAGGAACTCTCCTTTTTTATTAAGGAAGGCATGGTGGTGGAAGAGATCGGGCCTGGAGCGGAAGAATCAGAGTGACGAAGGAAGGGAAGGAGAAAGGAGAATAGCAGATGAAATATATGGATTTCTTTAAAGAAATAAAGAAAGGAATTTCCGGCAACTTGTATCTGCTATACGGACCTGAAGAATATACAAAAGAAGAAGCCCTGAATCAGTTAATAGAAAGCATTATTCCGGAAGCCTATATGGATTTAAATTACCAGGCTATAGACGGAACCGAATCCACCGCTGAGGATATCATTTTGGCGGCTGAAACCCTTCCCTTTCTTTCAGACAAGAGAGTGGTTGTCATTAAGAACTATAGCGGCCTTTCAGGCAAAAAGACCGGTGATGAAGAAGAGCTAAAAAAGTATCTGCAAAGACTGCCAGATACCACCTGCCTGATTTTCTATCAGCGTGATGATGTTGATAAGAAGCGGGTAATTTATAAAACAATACAAAAACACGGTGAAATAATAGAATTCGAAAGATTAAGCCCAAGAGATTTAATTAGATGGACCAGAAAACGGTTTCAAATCTATAATAAAAATCTGTCAGATTCCGATTTGGAATATTTTTTAATGCTAGCAGGGAATGATTTGGTGGATATAAAAAATGAAGTAGAAAAATTGGCTGCATTTGCGGGTGAGAGAACTGTTATTACCAGAGAAGACATAGATAAAATGGTAACGCCTTCTCCTGAATTTACGGTATTCCAATTTATAGATGCAGTTGCTGCCAAGCAAAAGGGAAAAGCGCTTTATCAGATGGAGATTCTCTTGGAACAGGGACAATCCATTTTTGGTATAATAGCTCTTCTTGCCAGACAGATAAGAATTATGATTTTATGCAAAGGCTACAGTGATATAGGCTACACTTTGAATCAAATAAAGGATAAACTAAAAGAAAAACCCCACAGCTTACATCCCTACTCGGTACAAAGGGGGATGCAGCAATCTCAAAATTTTTCCAAAGAACAGCTTCATTACTTTTTGGATCAATGCTTGAAGCTGGATTTTGAAATCAAGAGTGGAAAAATCAATGATCGTCTGGGGCTGGAGTTATTGGTTTTCAAGATGTGCAAAAAAAGCCAAGCTATGTAAAATATAATACTAGGCTTGGCTTTCCGATTT
>JAAZHD010000135.1 GCA_012510895.1 Clostridiales bacterium | reverse complement strand
TATCTGCACAGTAGTACCTATTTCCTTGACAGTTGGAGCTAACAGGATAGTTCCGGCAGTAGCAATTCCCCATCCTCTAGGCAATCCTGACCTGGGCAAGGAAGATGAGAAGGCTTTGAGGAAACAATTGGTACTTAGATCATTAAAGTCACTGGAAACAGAAGTACAGGATCAGACTGTATTTGACAAATAAAAAGGGTGGTACTATACCACCCTTTTTAAACGAAATCTAATTTAGAGAGATATAAAAATCTATACTCAATGTTACTTTATAGTCTATGCAAAATTAATTGCCCCGCAGGGGCAAAAAAGGTGCCCTAGGATAACCGATGATTTAGAGTCGTGGACTTAGGGCGGGTTAGTTAAGTGTTCAAAAAAATCAGGAGGTGTAATATTTATATGGCAAGACCTGTTGTTAAAGGAGCAGCATATGTATTAGTACATGCACCAGAGATGGTTATGCATTATGGAACAACCTGCTCCTCTGAGCGAGAAGTTAATCCCAATTCAGAATTTTTAAAGAAGGTACCAAATTATTTGAGAACTTTTGAAGAAACAGTAAAATACGCACCAAATCAAGCGTATATAGGCAATATTTTACCCGATGAATTAAACAATATTCCGAGACCCTGGTATAAAAACCTTATGGAAGATGCTAAGGCAGATGGCAAGATAGGAGAAATAGTTCCGCAAGATGAACTATATGGAGTAATGAAAATATGCGATGCTTTTGATTTAGTTATGTTAGAAAAAGAATTCTCTGACAGTGTAAAAGAAAAGCTTGCAAAGAAAGCATATTTTTCAGAACAAGAACTAGCAAAAATTAAAGATGGATATGATGCATCTGAGATTGAAAAAAAATTAGAAGAAGGAGCAGAACCTTTATACTTTAACAATAAAGTTGTAGGTTGTGTTAAATCAGCCCATGCAACGGACAAAAACCTTACTGCTCATATAATGGTAGAGAATACTGTAACAAAAGCTACAGGAGTTTTAGCTGCAAAGAATTTAGTTTATAAAAATAATATATCTGCAGATTCCATAGAGTATATTATTGAATGTTCTGAAGAAGCATGTGGAGATATGAACCAAAGGGGAGGAGGAAACTTTGCCAAAGCTATTGGTGAAGTAGCTGGTTTTGTGTCTGCAACAGGCTCTGATACAAGAGGATTTTGTGCAGCACCGACTCATGCACTTATAATTGCTGCAGCTTTGGTAGAATCAGGTGTTTTCAAAAGTGTCGCAGTTGTTGCAGGAGGCGCTACTGCAAAATTAGGTATGAACAGCAGAGATCATGTCAACAAAGATGTACCTATACTGGAAGACTGTCTTGGAGCCTTTGCTGTTTTAGTAACAGAAGATGATGGTGTAAGTCCAGTTTTGAGGACGGATATAGTTGGACGACATACAGTAGGAACAGGTTCATCACCTCAAGCTGTTATGGAGTCTATTATCACTAAACCGTTAGATAAAAATGGTCTTAAGATTACCGATATTGATAAG
>JAAZHD010000134.1 GCA_012510895.1 Clostridiales bacterium | reverse complement strand
GGCTGCATCCTCTCGTATGTCCTGCCTATAATGCCGACTTTGACGGCGACCAGATGGCGGTTCACGTTCCCCTTTCCGTTGAAGCCCAGGCGGAATCCAGACTCCTGATGCTTGCTGCCAATAACATTTTGAAACCTCAGGATGGCCGTCCGGTTGTTACTCCTACCCAGGACATGATACTTGGATGCTATTATATGACCATGGAGAAACCCGGAGCAAAGGGTGAAGGGAAAGTTTTCGCCAGTGCGGATGAAGTCATAATGGCATATAATGAAGGCATAATCGATCTTCAAGCCTTGATAAAAATGCGGGTAAAAAGAGAAATAAACGGTGAGACGGTCAGCCGCTTAATAGATGTAACAGCAGGCCGGGTTATTTTCAATGAGGCCATACCTCAGGATTTAGGTTTCAAGGATCGCAATAATCCTGATGAAATGTTCCAATTGGAAGTAGACGGAGTTGTGGACAAGGGAGTATTGGGTCAAATTGTTGACAGGTGCTATCACCTGCACGGTTCAACCGAAACTTCCATTGTGCTTGACAGAATTAAGGATCTTGGATTCCACTATGCAACCAAGGGTGCTCTGACTGTCAGTGTTTCTGATATGGTTGTACCGGAGGAGAAGAAAGCTGTTCTGGCAAGGGCTGATGAAGAGGTACAGAAAATTCATCGTCAATACCGCAGAGGTCTCATTTCCGATGAAGAGCGCTATGAAAGAGTTATCGACACCTGGAATGAAGCCTCAAACACTGTAACCAAGGCATTGCAGCAATCCTGGAGCAAGTTCAATCCGGTTAATATGATGGCTGTTTCCGGTGCCAGGGGCAGCATAAATCAGATCCGTCAGCTGGCAGGTATGCGCGGACTTATGGCTAATCCATCCGGAAAGATTATCGAGCTTCCTATCCGCGCTAACTTCCGTGAAGGATTGACGGTTCTTGAGTTCTTTATTTCCACCCATGGTGCAAGAAAAGGTCTTGCTGACACTGCACTTCGTACGGCAGACTCCGGTTATCTGACCAGACGTTTGGTTGATGTCAGCCAGGATGTCATTATCAGATCCGGCGACTGTTTCGAAGGCTCCAATGAAAAAATACGCGGCATTGTAGTTTCGGAAATCCGTGAAGATCAGGAAGTTATTGAGCCTTTAATCGATCGTATTGTAGGCCGCTATACTGCGGAGTTCGTTTATCATCCGGAAACAAAGGAAGAAATTATCGGTGAGAATCAGATGATTACTCCGGATATAGGGCGCAGAATTGTTGCAGCAGGAATTACTGAAGTCCATATTCGTTCCGTCCTGACCTGCCGGGAGGAACACGGGGTTTGTGCAAAATGCTACGGCAGCAATCTGGCAACCGGCGATCCGTCCGACATAGGAGAAGCAGTAGGAATAATTGCAGCCCAATCCATTGGCGAGCCCGGAACTCAGTTAACGATGAGAACATTCCATACAGGCGGCGTAGCCGGTGACGATATTACTCAAGGTCTCCCCAGGGTGGAAGAGCTTTTCGAAGCCAGAAAGCCTAAAGGTTTGGCAGTTATTTCAGAAATATCCGGCCAGGTAAAAATAAATGAACAGGCTAAAAAACGGGAAATCATCATTACTAACGATGACGGCGAAACTACGACTGAGCTTATTCCCTATGGTTCACGCATCAAGGTTAAAGACGGCCAGTATGTGGAAGCCGGCGATGAATTAACCGAAGGTTCCGTCAACCCCCATGATATCCTGAAGATAAAAGGCGTAAAAGGCGTTCAGACCTACTTATTGCAGGAAGTACAGAAGGTATACAGGTTACAGGGCGTTGATATTAATGACAGACATATAG
>JAAZHD010000133.1 GCA_012510895.1 Clostridiales bacterium | reverse complement strand
GGCTAAAATTAGGATAATTTTATTGGAAAATTTTAAGGAAAATATTGGTGGATTTTAGGGGTGAGCTAAATTAGCTTGCTCCTGAAATAGAGACCTCGAAAGCAATACGAGTTTTCGAGAGCATTATATAAAGGAGAACATATTGAATATCAACAAGCGAATAGGCAATTTTAAAGGGAAATTTGCAATCGATGAAACAAGCTGTGTTTTCGTTACAGTGGGTTCAGGCTTCTAGAGTCTGACAATCCAGGCAAAGTATTTTATAAAAACAGGTTTCAACAGGGGCGGCATAATAGGTAATGTCACGACCAAAGGGAGGGAAGGAGTCTGTTATCAGCCGTTGATATCCTTTACGATTGATTTCAATGGGAAAGCTACAATGTGTTCGAATACAGTCTCCTATTATAAGGCACACGAGGATTATGTCATCGGAGATTGCGCTTCAAACACCATATTTGAAATATATTCAAGCGAAAAAGCTATAGAATTTAGAAAAAGGTTACTGTCTGCAAATCGGCAGTCTATCTGTAAAGATTGCTCTTGCAGCTATGAAAAGTATGCAAGGCAGTATAATTTGGCTTAGTATCTATTTTTAATAATGCAGGTGGTAGATAAGCGTTGAATAACATTATATACGCCCTGAAAACATCATGGAAAGCAAGCCCGTCAAGGGTCATCCTGGAGTTTATTGTAAGACTGTTATACAGGCTGTACAATGTGTATCATACTGTGTTTCTCTTAGGGTATGTCTTTAATGCCATTGAGAACGACGGGAATGTCTATTATCTTTTTTTACTGGTTGGTATCAGCATAATTTTGATGGTAGCGTATGATTACCTGGCTGCCTGGTATTATAACGCATATAAGCCATACGTCGATCAGGATGTTTTCAGAGAATATAACATGCTGATTTATAAAAAAGCTGCGGAAGTTGACCTGGAATGTTATGAAAACCCGGAATTTTACAATAAGTATACAAAAACTTTAAATGAAATGGCATACAGGTTCGAAAGCGTTTTAAGCGATGCTGTGGAAACAGCAGTTGACATATTGATGAATTCCTATCTGTTTGCTGTCATATTCCAATTGGATGTTTTTGCCGTTGCTATTTGCTTTGTACCACTGTTTATAAAATACATTATCGGTAAAAAGTTAAATACGGAAAGATTCAAATTGTTTACAGATAATGTCGAGCATAACAGGCGAAAAGACTACATAAAGCGGACGGTCTATTTGAAGGACTACAGCAAGGAGATCCGCACCTCTAATATATTCAGCCTGCTGAATGAAAAATTCAAGACTGCTTCGTATGAAATAATGCGCAATATACAAAAATATGGTGTTAAAATTGCCGTATTGGATTTTTTTAATACCAGTCTGGTTGTTATATTTACATATTTCATTGCCATACTTTATGCTTCATACAGGGCATTAGTTGCACAGACGCTGTCTATCGGAGATTACATTATTCTGGTTAATGCTGTTTCAAGGCTATCAGCATTGCTGGTCGGTTTCGTGGATAAAATCCTGAGATTCAATGAAAATTCAAAGTATATATCAAATATCAGGGACTTCATAGATCTGAAATCCAAGATGCCAAGCGGGAAAGATCATATTTCCGGTAACTTGCCCATCCGTATCGAATTTAAGAACGTTTACTATACTTATCCGGGCCAGGTCAAGCCTTGCCTGGACAATATAAATCTAAGCGTTGGCGCTGGTGAAAAAATAGCTATTGTTGGACTGAACGGCGCGGGAAAAACAACTCTTGTCAAGCTGCTGATGCGGCTGTATGACGTGTCCGAAGGAGAGATCCTTATCAACGGTACTAATATTAAAGATTATGACAAGAATGAATATCGGGCCATATTTTCTACCGTATTTCAGGACTTCAGGATATTCGCTGCAACAGTTGCTGAAAATGTCCTGCTGGATACAGTTGAAAAAAAAGATACTGAAATAGATGATGCCCTCAGTAACAGCGGAATATACCAAACGCTTATTGAGAAATGCGGAGAGCATTTTCGCGATAAAGTATTAACGAAAGAATTTGATAATGAAGGGTTGGTTCTTTCCGGCGGTGAGTTTCAGAAGATAGCCATTGCCCGCGCATTCATAAAACGCGGTGGTGTGGCTGTTCTGGATGAGCCGTCAAGCGCTCTCGATCCCATAGCTGAAAAGGAAATGTTTGAAAAGCTGCTGAGTGCATGTAAGGATAAAACCGTTATATTTATCTCGCATCGCCTTTCTGCTGCTGCCCTCGCTGACAGAATATATGTCATGGATAATGGCCGTATAGCGGAACACGGGACCCATGAGCAGCTGATGGGGCTCAAAGGTATTTACTATAAAATGTACGTAAAGCAAAACAAGAGATTTTCGAACAGTGGTGATTCGGTTGATGAAGAAGAGCAATTCAGTCTTGTCGAATAATCTCTTTATGCTTAAAGAGGTTATTGGCGTTATTCCTTTATATGTTATAGGTACATTTTGCCTGACCATAGCCAGGGCAATTGTCAATGCATATGTGAATGTGTACCTGATCAAATATGTTGTTGATGCAATCCAGTTCAAAGCACAGTATCAGGATATTCTGGTATCTGTTTTTTGGGCTGCTGCTGCTTTCCTTTTGCATAAATTGCTTGAAAGCGGTTTTATCAATATATTGGCTCCGAAGATGACCCAGAAATTAAATTACAGTATGCAGATGTCCCTGTTTTGCAAGGCAAGAGAAATTGATATTGAAAAATATGACCAGCCTCAGTTTTATAATGATTTTATCCTGTCGATGCAAAACGCCGATGCAAAAGCAATAGATGTAGTTGATACGATTAATACGCTGATTTATAACCTTACTTCGATTTCTGCAATGGTTGCGATAATTGCTTCAATTGATACGATTGGTCTGGTGTTTGCCTTGATAAATGTAACATTTGCATATTTTATAAATATAAAAACTGCAAAAACCAACTATAAAAAGGAATTGGAGCTTGTACCGCCAAGGAGGCTCGGCGAATATGTACGACGAGTTTTCTATCTTCCTGAGTATGCTAAAGAAATTCGGATGAGCAACATCAAGAATGTACTGGTCAAAAACTATAAGTTATCCGTAGACGAGAGTAAAGGTGTAATTAAGAAGTATTCCAGGCTTTTGACGGCTTTGAACTTTACCAATTATGGTTTCTTCAGGACATTTTTGATGCGAGGGGTGTACCTGATCATCCTTGCATATAGATTAGTTATTCAGCACTCAGTATCTTTCGGAGAATTTTTAGCACTGTATAACGGCTCATGGGAATTCAAAAACAATCTTGAGGCAATTATCAATATAGTACCCAGGATCGTGGAAAACAGTATGTATATTGCAAAATACAGGGCGTTTGTTACCACCGAATCCGCAATCAAAAAAATTGCCGGTAATGACCCGCTTCCTGCAAAGCCATCAAAGATTGAATTCCGTAATGTAAGTTTCCGGTACTCTGAAAACTCAGACTTTGTTCTGAAAAACATAAACCTGGTTATTGAACCTTATGAAAAACTTGCAATATACGGTTTGAACGGAGCAGGGAAAACAACACTGATAAAGCTGCTGCTGAGATTGTATATGCCTACTGAAGGAGAAATCCTGCTTGACGGGAAAAATATCAATACTTACAGTTTAAAAGACTATTATAAGTATATCGGGGTCGTATTCCAGGATTTTCAGCTATTTTCGTTCAGTATAGCTGAGAATGTATTACTTGATAAATATCTTCCTGAAGATGAGCAAAAGGTAACGGAAGCTTTAGAGATTTTGAGCTTTGATAACAGATTGAGCAAAACAAGCCAGGGCATTGCCACATTAGTTTCAAAGGAATTCGACAGCAGCGGAGTTGATTTTTCAGGCGGAGAACGGCAAAAAATCGCTCTGGCGCGTACAATGGTAAGAGATTTTTCAATATTGATATTTGATGAACCTGCAAGCGCATTGGACCCAATATCGGAGTATGAAGTTAATAAAGCTATCTGGCAATCAACAAAAGGAAAAACTGTGATATGCATATCGCACAGGATCAATGCAAATGTCAAGGCGGACAGGACCATTTATATGAGGGACGGGCAAATCGTTGATGACAGTGAACTTAAAGCAATTTATCAATAAATATATCGTATCTTTGTATTACATCCTTTGGCCCAGATCAGGAGGGATATTATGGATATCATCGATTGCATAAGGAGCAGACGAAGTGTGAGAAATTATATAAAAAAAAGCATAGATCAAAGTTTGATCCATAAAATGATTGAGAATGCGATATGGGCACCATCGGGAAAAAATGGTCAGCCGTGGAAATTCAAAGTTGTGACTGATAAGGGTATGATAGAGAAAATATCAAATTTATCAATACATTCAAGATGGATGAGAAATGCTCCATGTTTCATTTTTGTTTTCCTTGATAAAGACAGATCGTATCATTACATAAAAGATGTTCAATCCTGTGGCGCTGTCATCCAGACATTGCTGCTATGTGCTCAGGCATATGGGCTTGGTAGCTGCTGGGTTGGTGAAATATTGTCAAAATCCGAAACCGTAATGGATATTCTGGGATTATCGGACCATAACATCGAGCTAATGGCGCTGGTGACTGTAGGCTATTGTGAAGAAAGCGGAGCAAAAGCAAGCCGGAGGAGCGTCGATGAATTCATTCTTTAGGGGGTAAATTACTATGAGCAGGGTGGGACTAATTGGAGACAACTCAATCGAATACATAGAAAAGCTCATAGAGATATGGAATAATGGCGATTGCGCTGTTATGATAGACTGGCGTATTCCGCACAATACCGCCATAGAAATGATGCGCGACGCTTCTGTGGACAAGTGCTACATAGACAAGCAATTAGCGGGGCAAATAAATGAAGGTATATCCGATATAGAGTTTATTCAGTTCGAGAGCGATAAATCGTCTGCACGGTTGGTCCCTGAAGATGTTTATCAAAAGTTCAGCAGCAATTAGAGCAAGGAAGATGAATTTAAATGCGGATTTAGTTGCCGAATATATGGCCTTATCTGAAAATGACTGCCTGTATATAGTAAAGACATTGGCCCATGCAGCTACTTTAGTTGGAGAGCTTCTGGCAGGTCTTAAGTCTCATGCGAAGATTCTGATATCGTCAACAATCAGCAACCCCAGACATACCCTTGAGAAAATAAACGAATATGAAGTGACGACTATTTGCGTAAATCCGACTCTGCTGCGATTATACACGTTGACGGCAAATACGAAGAAGATGTCTTTTGACTGCCTGAAGACCATATATACAAGTGGTGCTATCGCCGAAGTGAAGCTGCTTGAAAAAGCACAGGAAACTTTTTGCCGAACAGAGATTTTAAATGTCTACGGTCTGTCAGAAGCAGGCCCCAGAGTATCAGCTCAAATGAGAGGAAAAAACAATGTTATAGGATCAGTTGGTAAACCTTTAAGAAGTATTGATGTGGCAGTTGTTTCAAATGACGGTAAACCGGTGGCTGCAATGGAAAAGGGGATCATACACGTCAATACACCAACAATCGGATCACATAACGTATATCCTGAAGAAATTGAGGCATTTATCATGAAGTTTTCAGATATCAGGGATTGCATAATCATTTCCCTGAAAAATGATATTTACGAAAGCAAAATGGTTTGCTTTTATGAAGCGGATGCAGATATTTCACATGATTTGAGAAAGCTATGCCTTAATAACCTTGCACCTTATGAAATACCGTCTGAGTTTGTCAGGATCAGCAAAATCCCGACTAATGCCAATGGTAAAAAAGTAAGGGATGTTTCCATGTACAGCAGTTATATAAGCAGTTAAATACTGTTGCCAGGGGGAGATTGTATATGTCCGGAAAGCAAAATGAATGGACTGATGTTCAGAAAAAAGCTTTCGAGATTATTACTTCAGGTCTTGACATACAGGAAAATCAAGGTGCATATGATATATCGCCGGATTCTGAACTTACCGCCATCGGAATTGATTCTACAAAATTTATCAACATGGTTGTTGCACTCGAGAATGAATTTGGCTTTGAATTTGATGATGAGAATCTCCTGGTTTCAAAATTTCCAACAATTAAGTCAATTATCGATTACGTGGAATCCAAGGCCGTCCATCTATAAATGAGTATGTAAAAAATTATCGCAATTTTCGGAAATGTAGTAGTAAAGTTATGTAGGTTTGTCAAACATGTGTTACACCTTGCTGAAAAAAATTCTGCAGCGCCTTATTGGCGGGAAGACTTATGAAGAGATAGTATTAGATGATAAGAATGAGAGTGGAATATCCCTGATGGCAGAAGCAAGGGAGAAAATAATATTAAATTGGCTGGAAAAGAGTGACACCCAGTCGGAGTTTTCACGTCATGCCAATACCGAATTATTACTGTCCAAAATTTACGAGAGTATTCTGAGAGGCAGGAATAATCTGAACAGGGAAGTAGGAATAAACCTCAACGGAAAGTTCGGATGGAACTGAAAATCAGTACGACACATAAAATCACGGATCCGGAATAAGATAAAATGAAGCTGAGTCTTTGCATGATTTTTAAAAATGAATATGATAATCTGTCCAGGAGATTACCCGTGTTTGCTGATATGTTTGATGAAATAATAATGGTTGACACGGGTTCGACGGATGGTTCATTTGAACTGAGCAAAAAGTATGCCACAAAAATAGTAAGGTTTGACGATTTCACCAGTTTTTCCGATGCCCGCAATGAATCGCTGAAATATGCGAGCGGCGATTGGATATTGATATTGGATGCCGATGAGGAGATATTGCCTCAGGATATAAAAAAAATGAGGAGCGAAATAGCCTCCGCAAACGAAAAGGCTTACAGATTGCAAAGATACAACTATATAGGAGCCGGAATGTGGTCGATGTCGACAATTATCAGATTATTCAAAAACAACAACGGGTTCCGGTTTGAAAGAAAAGTCCACGAAACGGTCAGAAGATCCCTGGGCAATATACAAACACCTTTACTTGATATATATATCCACCACTTTCCGGTAGCGACCCCGAAAAAGAACTTTCTCTATTTAAACTGGCTGAAAGATTGCATCAAAGAAGAACCTGAAAATGTTTTCCTGAAAGATCACCTTGCAAGTGAGTATTTTGCTTTGAACGAGCATGAAAAGGCTATCCGGATCCTGAAGGAGATAGCAAAATCAGAAAACAGGGTGCCCAGGTTTCTATCCAACCTGGCTTTTATGTATTTACGCCTTCATAAGTATGATGAGGCAGAAGAAAATTTCAGAGAGGCCTATCGAATGGTCACGGAGAATACCGGTGCTGATAACAGTGCACAAGTTGATTCAATTCTGCCTGGATTAAGCAAAATAGCAT
>JAAZHD010000132.1 GCA_012510895.1 Clostridiales bacterium | reverse complement strand
CGTCCGGGTTGTAGATCATATTATAGTGGCCGGAGATCAGTATTTCAGTTTTGCAGATCGGGGGCTTATATAAATTGTCAATATTTCGATTTATTCACACTGCAGATATTCATTTAGGCAGTTTTTTGCATATCAGCGGTATGGAAAAGCATCCAAAACTTAAAGAGCTCAGCCGGAAAGCAACTTACCAGGCTTTTGAGAATATATGCAATATTGCTGTTGAAAACAAAGCTGCTTTTATTTTAATTTCAGGCGATTTATATGACAGGGAAGCCAGGTCGGTGCGTGCAAACCGGTTCTTTGTGGATGCCTGCAGGAGGCTGGAAAAAGAAAGGATAAGGGTATTTGTAACAGCCGGCAATCATGATCCTGCTAAAGAATATAAGGAGCTTTTCCGATTGCCCGACAATGTTTACGTTTTTTCTGCTTCTGAACCTGAACTGATTTTAGTTAACGATACAGGCGGTGAACCGATAGCAGCCGTGTCAGGTCAGTCTTACGGGGAAAGGTGGGAGAGGTCTCCTCTGCATGCACACTATCCGGTTTCCGATGCCGATGTGTTTCGCATTGCCATGCTCCATACCCAGATGGAAACCGGAAGAAGCAATTACATACCGGCCTCGTCAGCTGATTTATCCGGGCGCTCAGGTTTTGATTACTGGGCCCTGGGCCATATTCACCAGCCTCAGATCATAAAGGAGGATAAGCCGGTTATTGCCTATTCGGGCGCACCCCAGGGGCGAGACTTTGGTGAGCAAGGACTTAAAGGCTGTTGGCTGGTTGAGGTGGAAAAAATAGGGGGTGTTAGCTGCTTCCGCGCCAATATGAAGTTTCAGGTCACCTCGCCGGTAATATATCATACCTTTTTCATTGATATTGGCTGTCCGGAGCTGGCTGAGGCTGAGAGTTTTGATCAATTGGAAGCATATTTGATTGAAGAGGCAGAAAAACTGGAAGAAAAAATCCGGGCTGAGCATTCATTGGTAGAAGGCATATTGGTCAGATGGGAAATTGGTGGCCGGGGCAGGCTGCATTTTCTTTTTAGTGAAGATATTGAGGGGAGTCAGGATGAAATCCGCCGGCTGCTTCGTACATCACTGGGCCACAGATTTCCTTTTGTTTGGACAGATTCCGTTATCCTGCGAACCAAAGATCCGGCTGCAGAGGAAGTGCTGGTTCGTCATCCTATGCTTAAGGAATACCTGGATCAGATAATTATGGATATTAGACAGGGAGAACCTGCCCGAAAAAGTTTAATATCTCAGCTTGGGCAAATGTGGACGCAAAAAGCAGACTATGAAGATATGGACGAAAAGAGATTTTTTCTTGATGAATCCACTTTGGAGAATATGCTGGATGAGGCCGTCCAGCTAATATTGAATGGCTTGATTGAGGCAGGGGGTCGGGAATAATGAGGATTAAGAAGATGTTTATCGGAGACTTCGGCATTTTCAGGAATCAGAATATGGAGGACCTGCATACCGGTTTAAACATTATCGGCGGCATGAACCGGGCGGGAAAAAGCACGTTGCTTCAGGTGCTTAAGCATCTGGGTTACGGCATTCCCTCCGGAGGAAATATTCCCCCTGCCAATATTGAATATAATGTAGAGGCGGATCTTCTGGATGAGGAAACCAACCGGCTCTATCATGTCCGGCTGCAAGGCCATTCCCAGCCTGTCTGCACTTATGCCGAAAACGGAGAATCAGTGCCCATATCCCGCTTGTATAGTCTGGACAGCTTTACCTATCATAACCTGTTTACCATAAGCTTAAATCAGTTAACTCCGGCTCCTGAAGGGTTTTCCAAAAAGGAACTGGAGAAATTACAGGCAGTACTTTTAGGTGCCGGCCTTTCGGATATTGCTAATATTCCCGGACTGGAAAATAGTTTTCAGAGAGCTGCCGCTTCAATAGGAGGAACCACCGGGCGCCTCACAAACAAGGGCTTTCGGACTTATGTTGAAAGAATTGAGGAGGGTATAGAAAGAAGGCAGAAGGCATTAAGTCAGGTGGAGGAATACGAGCTTCAGCAGAAAAATTTAAGCCGGCTGCAAAAGCAGGAGCAAGAATTAAGGGCCGAGATAAAAGAGTTACAGTCACAGATAAATCTGCTTGAGGCTCTTAAAGAAAACTATGATATCCTGGAGGAGCTTTCAGAGCTGGAAACTCATCTGGAGTTAAGCAAGCGGGAGCAGGCAGAAAAGGGAAGTCTGCCCTCTCATCTTTTGAAAAACCGTCCTATGGTTGAAGCTGCTCTTCAGGATTATGGTGATAAGTTAAGCCAATGGGAAGAAGAACATAATATCTTAGATGGAAGCCTGGGCAGTGAGGCCAAGCGGATTTTGCCTCTTTTATTGGAATACAGGAGTGAACTTACAAAATACCATGATAGACTTTCAGGCATTGAAGCAAAAATAAATATCCTTGATAATATGGAAAAGGAAATTGAGGAAGATAAAAGACAACTGCTTGAACGGATGAAAAGGCTTCATTCAGGCTGGACAGAAGAGGATTTGGACCGGATCAGAAACCTGAATCCGGAACTAATTATGGAAAACCGGCTGATGGAGGCCCAGTCCAATTATAAAAGTCTTAACGATCGGCTGCAGCGTACAAATGATCAGCTTAAAGAAAACCAGGGGAAGGCTGAGATGCTGGAGACCCAGATGAAGGAATGGAAAAAGGATACATTCGGTTTCGGAATGAAAGCTTATCTTCGGGCCTCAATAGTATTCATTCTGCTTGGGATAGCAGTTTCCCTCTTTCAGCCATTCATAGGG
>JAAZHD010000023.1 GCA_012510895.1 Clostridiales bacterium | reverse complement strand
GAAGTTAATAACATACAAAATGAAGAGAATGGAATTCCGAACCACACAATAAATATGTTGCCATCATCAAAAGATGAATTATCTATGTCAGAATCAAAAGATTCTGATTTTCATCGACTTCATGTTGCAGTGACAGATTTTGATAATTTTACTTTGCAAGATAGCAAAAAAGTGATGTAAATGTTCAAATTACTCAGAAGGAAAATGATGAAGGGTATGATAGATTAAATGTGAAATTACAACAACAATCTCTTCCCTATATGATACCTCCGGTAACACTTCTGAAGGAACCTGATCTTAAGAAGAGTAATTACGCAGCGGAAAAAACTGTAAGAAATAATGCCAAAATCCTGGAAGAAACATTAAACAGTTTCGGTGTTTCAGCCAAAGTCAAGCATATTAGCCGTGGACCGGTTATAACAAGATATGAGCTGCAGCCGGCTCCAGGTGTTAAGGTGAGCCGTATTGTCAGCCTGACTGACGACATTGCTTTGAATTTAGCTGCACCAGGCGTAAGGGTTGAAGCTCCAATACCGGGGAAGGCAGCAATTGGTGTTGAGGTTCCTAATAAAGATATTGCACCTGTATTGCTCCGCGAAGTACTGGAAACTGATACTTTTTTTAATCATCCATCTAAGATAGCTTTTGCACTGGGGAAGGATATTGCAGGTAATAATATTATAGCAGACATTGCCAAAATGCCTCACCTGCTTATTGCAGGTGCCACAGGTTCAGGTAAAAGTGTTTGTATTAATACATTGATTGTTAGTATCCTGTATAAGGCTTCTCCTGAAGAAGTACGTTTAATTATGATTGATCCAAAAGTTGTTGAACTTAGCAGCTATAATGGAATTCCCCATCTGATGATTCCGGTTGTTACTGACCCTCGAAAGGCGGCTGGTGCACTTAACTGGGCTGTACAAGAGATGACAAATCGCTATAAGCTTTTTGCTGAAAAAGGCGTCAAAGATTTGGAACGGTATAATGAACAAATGAAAGAAGAAGAAAATGATAACAAACTGCCTCAGATTATCGTCATAATCGATGAGCTTGCTGATCTTATGATGGTTGCACCCGGTGATGTGGAAGATGCAATTGCAAGATTGGCGCAAATGGCCAGAGCAGCTGGAATTCACTTAGTTATAGCCACTCAACGACCTTCTGTTGATGTCATTACTGGTGTGATAAAAGCAAATATACCTTCACGGATAGCTTTCTCTGTTTCATCACAAACCGATTCTCGTACAATACTTGATATTGGCGGTGCAGAAAAACTATTAGGTAAAGGTGATATGCTTTATTATCCTTCTGGCTTTAGCAAACCTAAGCGAGTGCAAGGTGCATATATTAGTGAAAAAGAAGTTGAGATGATTGTAGCATGCATAAAGAATCAAAACGGAGGCCCGCAATATAACATAGAAGTATTGGAGGAAACCGCTTCGGACAAAAGTCAGGATGAGGATAATTTTGATGATGAATTATTGCCTGAAGCAATAGAGATTGTCATTAATGCAGGACAAGCCTCTATTTCCATGTTACAGCGCCGTCTGAGAATAGGTTATGCACGTGCGGCTCGTCTGATTGATGAGATGGAGTTACGAGGTTTAGTCAGTGGCTTTGATGGCAGTAAACCAAGAAACGTACTAATAACAAAAGAAGAATTTGAAGAACAGTTTAAAAACATATAGTAGAAAGGAGATCTCTTTCCATTGCATAAAATAGGAATAATATCCTTGGGATGTGCTAAAAATCAAGTTGATGCAGAAGTTATGCTAGGGCTTCTTCATAAACATGGTTATAAAATTGTAAACCAATCAGATGATGCCGATATCATTATCGTCAACACATGCGGTTTCATTGGACCTGCCAAAGAAGAATCAATACAAGCTATATTGGAGCAAGCAAAATATAAAAGACAGGGCAACTGCAAAGCTTTAATAATAACTGGTTGCTTAGGGCAAAGATACAGCAAAGAACTTTTAGCTGAGATTCCGGAGATTGATGTCATAGTAGGTACAGGGAACTATAGTCGCATTGTTGATATTTTAGAAGAGTTAAATGAGGGAAGCTCTCGTGATAATTATTTGGGTAATTTATCTGCTCAGTTAGATGACGGTTTGCCCAGAATGTTAAGCACAACAGGTTCTACTGCCTATTTAAAAATAGCAGAAGGTTGTGATAACTGCTGCACTTATTGTATAATACCAAAGTTACGAGGGCGATTCAGAAGCAGATCAGTTACCGGACTTATTGATGAAGCTAAGTCATTGGTGCAAACTGGTATTAAGGAACTTGTCATTATTGCACAAGATATTTCTCGATATGGGCAGGATACTGATGGGAAATACAACCTAGTCACACTCTTAAGGGAGCTTTGCAGTATTCATGGCCTTGAATGGATCCGCTTAATGTATTGCTATCCAGATCGAGTAACAGATGAATTAATAGATTTAATAGCCAGCGAAGCGAAAATATGCAATTATCTGGATATCCCTCTCCAGCATATTAATCAAAATATTTTAAAAAGAATGAATCGAAAAATTGATGGGTTTCATATAAGAAATTTACTAGATACAATAAGAAAGCGCATTCCTGATATAGTCCTACGAACTTCACTCATTGTTGGTTTCCCAGGAGAAGGTGAAAGTGAATATAAGGAACTAGTTGATTTTGTCAAAGAAGGTTACTTCCAGCATATTGGTGTATTCGCTTATTCTAGGGAAGAAAATACGCCTGCTGCCTCCTTTCCAAATCAAGTTGAGGAAGCTGTGAAAAAAGAGCGTCGTTCTCAATTAATGGCCATCCAAAGCAAAACATCAAGACGTCTCTTAAGGAGAAGACAGACACAGGTTTGTAAAGTGCTGGTAGAAGGAATAGAGTCGGATGGGATTTACTATGGCCGTTCTTATGGTGAAGCTCCAGAGGTAGATGGTTTAGTTTATATTAGTAGTGATAATCCACTAAAGATCGGTGAGTTTACCGATGTAAGAATTACTAGAGCTTTTGAATATGATTTATTGGGGGAAGCATATGAATCTCGCAAATAAAATAACGATAATTCGGATATTGTTGATACCTCTATTTATTATTATTTTATTAACAACATTTCCTTATCACAAATATGTGGCATCACTAATTTTTGTTCTTGCTGCGTGTACGGACAGCTTAGATGGTTACATTGCAAGAAAGAGAAATGAAATTACGAATTTTGGTAAATTTATTGATCCCTTAGCTGATAAGCTATTGGTGACATCAGCCTTAATTAGTTTGGTAGAAATGGGAAAAGTTTCTTCAGTTGCAGCAATTATTATAATTAGCCGAGAATTTATCATAACTGGTTTTCGATTATTAGCAGTAACAGAGGGAAAGGTCATTGCTGCGAGTTGGTGGGGGAAATTAAAAACTGTACTTCAGATAGTAGCTATTATAACATTAATGTTGGATAACTTTCCTTTTAGGTTTATAGGTGTTCCTTTTGATCAAATAGTTTTATTTATTTCAGTAATTGTTACTATAATTTCAGGCATAGATTATATTTATAAAAACAAGGATGTTTTCAAACTGCAAAACGGCAAATTTAGATAAAGGAGATAATTATGAACGCTGAAATCATTGGAATTGGTAGTGAATTACTCTTGGGACAGATAGCCAATACTGATGCACAGTTCATTTCCGAGCAGTTATCAGCCTTAGGTATTGATGTTTTTTGGCATACTACTGTAGGAGACAATTATAGTCGAGTTCTACAGGCGTTGAAACTGGCCACAGAGCGTTCTGATATTGTAATTACTACCGGTGGATTAGGGCCAACTATGGATGACATTACAAAAGAAGCTGTGACCGAATTCCTGGGACTAAAATTAGAGATTCATCCACCCAGCCTTCAGAGGATTCAAAAATATTTTAAATCCCTTGGAAGAAACATGTCAGAGAATAACATAAAGCAAGCAATGTTTCCTAAGGAAGCCATAGTTTTTGAGAATAAAAATGGAACTGCACCAGGTGCAATAATTGAAAATAATAACAAAATATATATTATACTTCCTGGACCGCCTATGGAGCTGCAACCTATGTTTAAAGATTTTGTGTATCCATATTTATTGCATAAGACTAAACATAGTATTTATTCTCAAATTATACATGTTTTTGGAATAGGAGAATCTGTTGTCGAGGAGTGTATTAAGGATTTATTATTGCGACAGAGTAATCCTACTATAGCACCATTAGCCGGTTCTGGCGAAGTAATTCTCAGAATTACTGCCAAAGCGGAAACACAACAGAAGGCGATAGAATTTATAAAACCGATTCAGAAAGAGATTGAGAACAGATTAGGTGATGCAGTTTATGGATATAATACAGATACCTTAGAGTCAGTTGTAGTTCTGCTTTT
>JAAZHD010000131.1 GCA_012510895.1 Clostridiales bacterium | reverse complement strand
GTGGTAAAATAATGAAAAAGGAAACCTGGCGTCAAAAGCTGAAGACAGCATTTAATAAAAAAAGTCTGGCAGTTTTCTTTAACAAATTTGGATTTTATCTCATATTACTTGTATGTCTGGGTATTATAGGCATAACGGCAGCCCTGACGAAAGGAGGAGAAGAAGGGCTGGTTAAAGGACAGGATCAGCCGGAGCCGTCATTCGGAATTGATATCAGCATAACGGATGTAACCGAACCGGATACGGAAGGAATAATCGGCTCATCCGATGGAAAAACAGGTGAAGAAAAGCCGAATGCCGCGGAAACAGGCAGTACAAATCCTGTTAATGAGAAGACTGATAACAAAAATCCAGAGGACAAAAAAACCGGTAAAGAGACAAAAACAGCCTCTGAAGCCCCGGCTGAAAAAACAGGCAGCAATGCAAATGTAAAGACTGAGGGAGAGACAGGCAAAGAGCCGGCAGGTAAACCGGCAGGCAAATCAGAAGAGGATGAAGCAGTTCCTGTTTCCCAGGCTGATTCTTCTTCCACTGAAATGATAATGCCTGTAAATGGTGACATTGTTAAGCCCTTTACCATTGATACCCTGGTATATTCCCCAACTTTAAAAGAATGGACTACACACACAGGTATAGATATCAGCGGTAATGTGGGTGATGAAGTACGGGCTGCATTATCGGGCGTTGTAGAAAGTGTCATGGAGGACCCCTTATACGGCATTGTCATTGTCCTGGCCCATGGCGAGGATCTGAAAACGGTCTATACAGGACTTTCCACCAAGGAAATGGTAAGAATAGGACAAAAAGTGGAAAAAGGCCAGGTTATAAGCGGCATTGGACGAACTGCAGCTTTTGAAATCACTGAAGATCCTCATCTGCATTTTGAAGTATTGTACAAGGACGAATTTGTGGATCCTGTGGGTTATATTAAGGAATATGAGTTTTAAATACTGAAAATCATTCTATATTTCACCCCCCTTGCATAATTATTTAAATATATAAGCTGTACTGCGAAACACCCCGGATAGATGGAGTCAGCAACAGAAATAGGGGCTTCCGGATCAGATTTTGTTAGGGGGGGGGAATCGATTTTGAAGGATTATATCGAGGAAAGAGCTGTAGAAATAGCGCATCACATTATCGAATCGAAGGCCACGGTACGTGAAGCTGCCAAGGTATTCAAGGTAAGCAAAAGCACAGTACATAAAGATGTATCCGAACGCCTTCCAAAGATAAACCCCAGTCTTGCAGAAGAAGTCAAAAAGGTACTGGAGTATAATAAAGCGGAAAGACACATAAGAGGCGGAAGAGCAACCCGCATTAAATATAAATTGAAAAAATCAGCTGAATTATAATTGAGCAGCAGGAGAAACATGGTATAATCACAGAGATGTACCATGTTTTTCTTTGTCAAAAAAGAGGATTTTTGCTTAGAATATAGAATAGTACAAATAATTTTTATAAACCGCGGAATTGAGAAAGGTGAGATTGCTTTTGCTAGGATATAAAGATATAGGTATTGACTTGGGGACATCAAGCGTACTGGCTTATGTAAAAGGGAAGGGAATTGTGCTTAAGGAACCTTCCGTTATTTCTATTGACAGAAATACAGGACAAGTTCTGGCCGTTGGAGATGAAGCCAGGTTAATGCTGGGGCGCACCCCCGGCAATATAGTAGCTATCCGGCCTCTGTCCGGAGGCGTCATATCCGATTATGAAGTTACAGAAAAAATGCTTAAATATTTCCTGCGAAAGGTAACCGGAAAACGGCTTTTTGGCAAGCCCAGAGTGGTAATCTGTGTACCCAGCGGGGTCACCGAGGTAGAAAAGCGTGCAGTTTTGGATGCAGCTGCAGAGTCGGGAGCCGGCCGTATATACCTGATAGAAGAGCCTATTGCCGCTGCCATCGGAGCCGGCCTGGATATTTCAGAAGCCTGCGGCCATATGGTTGTTGATATAGGCGGAGGCACCACTGATGTGGCTGTAATCTCCCTGGGCGGGGCAGTGCTTTCTGAAACCATAAAGGTGGCAGGAAATGATTTTGATGAAGCCATAATTAAATACATGAGGAAAAAGTATAATCTTCTAATTGGCGACAGGACAGCGGAAGAGATGAAGATAAATATAGGTTCTGCATATCCCAGACAAGAAGAGATATATATGGATGTAAGCGGCAGGAACCTGATCTCAGGCCTTCCAAAAACCGTAAGGATTTCATCGGCAGAGATGATTGAGGCCCTGGAAGAGCCCATACAGGCAATTCTTGAATGTGTTCATTCCGTCCTGGAAAGGACTCCTCCGGAGCTTGCATCAGATATAAGTGAAAAAGGGATTGTTATGACCGGAGGAGGTGCCCTGCTGTACGGTTTTGACAAGTTATTGCAGGAGCGCACTAAAATAGCAGTATATGTTGCAGATGATCCTATTTCATGTGTAGCCCTCGGCACCGGAAAGGCACTGGAATCTCTTGACACAATTTCAAAAACAGGCATATTCGAGCATCGTAAAGGCATACCGGTGGCTTATTAAGAAACCGGTCCTATGATTTCTAACCGCCTGATTTATGACAGCAAGACCGGAAGAGAGTGTGAAAGAGAGTGGATTTAAATATATATGAAATAATTGAGTGTATTCCCCATCGTTATCCATTTCTGCTAGTAGACCGGATCACTGAGCTGGTGCCGGGTGAATCTGCAAAAGGATATAAAAATGTAACAATAAATGAGCCCTTTTTTCAAGGCCATTTTCCGGGCAAGCCCATAATGCCGGGTGTATTGATAATTGAAGCCCTGGCTCAGCTGGGCGCAGTTGCCGTCCTCAGCAGGGAGGAGAACAAAGGCAAGCTGGCGCTTTTTACAGGCATTGACGGTGTTAGATTCCGCAGACAGGTGATTCCCGGCGATAAACTGGAACTGGAAGTTAACGTTATAAAATTAAGAAGCAGCATGGGTAAGGCAGCTGTCAAGGCAAGTGTCGATGGAGAAGAGGCTGCAAAAGGCGGAATAATGTTTGCTTTTGCGAAACCATCCGGCAAATAAGTAAAAAATTTTGTTTATAATGAAAAGAAAATTATGGAGATTTAGAAGGAGTTCCTGTTTTTTTGACGAATTATTTTTATAGTAAGTTGTGTGCATCTTGCTTATTTGCTGGAAGGTGGTGAAGTGGGGTGACCATTACAGATGTGCGCATCCGTAAAATTGGGGGCGATGGGAAGATGAAGGCTGTGGCTTCCGTTACCTTCGACAACGAGTTTGTTGTTCACGATATCAAGGTCATAGAAGGACAAAACGGACCATTCATAGCCATGCCAAGTCGAAAGACCCCAGATGGGGAGTATCGTGATATTGCTCATCCTATCAATTCAAGCACCAGAGAAATGATCCAAGGCCTGGTATTAAAGAATTACAACGAACTAAAAGAGAAAGATGAGTAGCATTAAAGGAGAGGAAACTCTCCTTTAATGTTTGTTCAAACAGGCAGCACCCGGCTTTCTGCTTGTCTCAATTGAAGCAGACCGCCGGGATATGATATAATATGCTTGGATCTGGAGCCGGATTTTTACCGGCCTCTTTAAGTCAGGCGGTAATCTATATGCGGGTGCAGCATGGTGCAGCACGCTGTTTTTATGTAAAGCAGTGTAAATTCTGATAATAAGCGGCTGGACAGATAAAAGATAACCGATTTGATCACGTAAATGGAGGATAAATAAAATGCTTACCCGTGGGAAGAGTATTAAGATATTTTCCGGTAATGCCAATATGAAGCTGGCAAAGGAGATTGCCGGATATGTAGGGGTTCCGCTGGGAAATTCCAGGGTTTCCACCTTCAGTGACGGTGAAATCTCAGTAGACATCTATGAGACCGTCCGGGGTTCCGATGTATTTGTTATTCAGCCCATCAGTACACCGGTCAATAATCACCTCATGGAACTGCTTATTCTGATTGATGCTTTTAAGCGGGCATCTGCCGCTCAGGTAACAGCCGTTATTCCCTATTACGGATATGCCCGTCAGGACCGGAAGGTTAAGGCCCGGGATCCTATCACGGCCAAGCTGGTAGCTGATCTGATTACCACGGCCGGAGCAGACAGGGTGCTCACTATGGATCTGCATGCTGCACAGATCCAGGGTTTTTTTGATATTCCGGTTGATAATTTGTTCAGCTTGCCGATTCTTTCGAAATACTATATAGAACAGGGTTTTATGGGAGACGATATAGTTGTGGTTGCTCCTGATCTCGGAAGTGTCACCAGGGCGAGAAATCTGGCTCAGAAGCTGAATGCCCCAATTGCAATAATTGATAAAAGAAGACCGAAGGCCAATGTGGCAGAAGTTATGAATATCATAGGAGATGTTAAAGGCAAGCGGGCTATTATTATCGATGATATGATCGACACTGCAGGTACCCTTCAGCAGGGTTCAAGAGCGCTGACAGAAAAAGGCGGAGCCAGGGAAGTATATGCCTGTGCGGCTCATGCAGTCTTATCCGGACCCGCCATAGAACGAATTAAGGATTCTCCGATAAAGGAACTGGTGGTTACCAACAGCATTGATTTGGCGCCTGAAAAACAAATAGATAAAATCCGAGTGCTTTCGGTCGGCCGCCTTTTTGCAGAGGCCATAGAAAGGATTTTTGAGGGACTTTCAGTCAGCACTTTATTTGATTAAATATGCTTAATTATGAGCTTAAGGTATACATCATCAGAAAGGACAAAAACTATGTACATAATAACCGGATTGGGGAATCCGGGTGAAAAATACCACGGCACCCGGCACAATATCGGGTTTTACGTAATTGATCTGTTATCGGAAATACATAATATCCCCTTGAACAAGATCAAACACAGGGCGGTTATAGGGGAAGGTTACATTGGTGATAAAAAGGTAGTGCTTGCAAAGCCGCAGACCTTTATGAACCAAAGCGGCGAAAGCCTGCTTTTGATGAATCAGTGGTATAAGCCCAAATTAGAGCATAATATTGTTATATATGATGATATTGATCTGGATACGGGGGTTCTTAGGATCCGCCCTTCCGGAAGTGCAGGAAGCCATAACGGCATGAAATCTGTAATAT
>JAAZHD010000130.1 GCA_012510895.1 Clostridiales bacterium | reverse complement strand
GTCCATGCAGTGGAAAAAGGGGTTGATTGAAGTGGAAAACATAAATCAATTTGTAGTGTTCAGGGTGGGCATAGAGGAATATGCCATTCCCATATTAAGGGTCAATGAAATTATCAGATTAAAAGGGGTCAGCATCACAAAGGTTCCCAATACAAAAAAAGAAGTAATCGGAATCATTAATCTAAGAGGCGAAGTGATCCCCATTATTGATTTCAGGCTGAAATTCAATATGCAGGAAAAGGAACCGGATGATAGCAACCGGATCATAATAGTTAATCTTCCGGACAAGAACATAGGCTTTATGGTGGACTCAGTGTCTGAAGTTGTACAAATAGAAGAAGAGGATATTGCAAAGCCCCCTGAGGAAATATCGGATATTAACAGCAAATATATTACAGGTGTTGCAAAATACAAGGACAGAATCTTTATCATATTGGATATTGACATTATAACCGGTGATACAAAAAATACAGAAGGTGGATTGAAGATTGATGAAGAGTATTAAAACACAGATGATAACTGTATTAATAGTTTTTACCATCGTTATATGCAGCATTCTGGGCGTCGTATCCTACATTATTTTTCGGGGTGCAGTTATTGACCAGGTTAATGAAAATCTGTTAAAGATGGCGGAAGAAGCTGCACTATTGGTAAGCAGCCGGATAGAGGTTCAATTAACCTATTTGGAGACCTTGTCGGAAAATAATGTGGTAACTGATGTGATAGTCGACGGAATGTCCAGTGCAACCAGCGTAACCATGGAAGATAAACTTCCTTATCTAAAAAAAGAGGCAGAAAGAATGGGTTTTGATGCCATAGGAATTTCAGATTTACATGGCCTTGCAGATCGCAGCGACGGAACTACGGAAATCATCGGCAGCTATGATTTTTTTGCCAAAGCTGCTAAGGGGAATTCCAATGTTTCGGATGTTATTATCAGCAAATCTACTAAGAAGGCCAGTATTTTTTTTGCAGCTCCTGCTTTCCGGGAAGGCAAATTAGTAAACGTTGTGTACGGGGTAAGAAATGCAATGGAGCTTAGCCGGATGATAGAAGACATATCTTATGGAACAAGCGGATATGCCTTTATTATAAATAAGGACGGCACCCTGATGGCTCATCCGGATTTTAAACAGGTGTCCGATATGACGAATTACATAGAAATTGCAAAAGAAGATGCGGGTTTAGAAGAGCTGGGCGGCATCCTGGAGAATCGAATAACTCAGGAAGAAGCCGGAGTAGACCGCTATGTCCTTGATGGGCTTGAAAAGATTATGGGATTTGCCCCAATACCGGAAACCGATTGGTTTATTGCTGTTACTGCTGATTTAAATGATGCTCTTCAGGATGTCTACGACTTGAGAAATATTACCCTTCTGTTAACTGCCCTTATGATTTTACTGGGCATAGCCATAGCATATCCTTTAATCAATGCCTTCGCAAAACCGGTTAAGTACCTGACCGGTGTATTGGAGCGATTTTCTAATTATGACCTGACTGTATATGAG
>JAAZHD010000129.1 GCA_012510895.1 Clostridiales bacterium | reverse complement strand
GGGCGGCATTCCGGCATATAAACGTACGCTTGACAATACCTTGCCGGCTCTTTCTGCATGCAAGGAAAAAAACATAAAAGAAGTTATGGCAACCATCTGGCATAATGGAGCAGAATCTAATCTGATTTTGTCCCTGGCGGGATTGCAGGTATATGCAGAATACGGCTATACGGGAGAGTACTGTGAGGAAAAGACGGCTAAACGATTTAAAACATGCTGCAATGCCAATTATAACGACTTTCTTGTACTGGATGCAGCAGAGCATCCTGAAGGAGACTTGACCAATGTAAATGCTACCCGTTTTCTACTGTACAACGATCCCCTTATAGGTTTGGTGGATAAACATGTTGAGCATCTTAATGTCGGGGATTTTTACAAAAAGCTTTCAAAAGACTTTATGAAACTTAGGCCTGAGTCAGGCTTGATAAAGCCGGCATTTGATGTTGCCCGGAAGCTTATTTCGGTCCTTGAGCTAAAATCTGATTTTGGGGTTCGTCTTAAGCGTGCTTATGACGCTGGTGACAGACAGACTCTTAAAGACATGGCTGATGAGTGTCAGGAGATAATAAAGCGTCTGGAAGATCTGCGCCTCTGTCACAGGGAAGTCTGGCTGCTTTATAACAAGCCTTTCGGCTGGGAGATTCTGGACGCACGTTATGGTATACTAAAGCCACGCTTTTCCACAGCTAAAGACAGAATTGAGGCCTATCTGACCGGTGAAATTTCCTCCATAGAGGAACTCGAGATGGAGCGGCTGTGGTACGATTGCAGGGAAGAAGACAATGAAAAGCCTGCCTTTCATATGGGCACCTGGCGCAGTTTCACAAGCATATATACAGCCGGTGTCTTTTAATATTTAAGATGCATGGCAGATAAAAGCTTGAAATTCTATTCGCTGAAACAATGGAATTTCAAGCTTTTTCATAATAATACAGAATAAATATAAACCTCGTTATGTTTTCGAAAATTTAGCATTAAACACTTGTAATATACTCGGTATTTCGATAAAATAGTTTTAAATATTGAAAAGATTATGCAGGCGTAATGAAAGAAGGTATGAATAATTGGCCACGTTAAAGGACATTGCAAAAATTGCCGGTGTAAACGTTTCGACAGTGTCTAAAGCATTAAGAGATGCTTCGGATATAAGTGAGCAGACAAAGCTGCAGATCAAAAAAATTGCAGATGAGCTGGGCTATAAATATAAAAAAAGCGATAAACCGGAAGCATATTATGAACACGCAATTAATAATTTTAAGACTATTGGAATAATATGTCCTGAGGTTGCCAGCAATTACTATACGGAAATCATAAATATTATAGCCCAGGAAACCCGAAAAGCAGGTTATTTATGCATTATCTGTTTTACAGATTTTGAACCTGAGAACGAAAAACATTATCTGAAAGAATTGCTTAACATGCAAGTGAAAGGCATAATATTTATATCTGAAAGCTTTGAGATAAATAATATTCTCAATCAATATAAGGAGCATAATTCAACTCCTTTGGTTTTAATGTCTCCCAATGCTGTAACCAAAGATTTTGACTGCATAAAGATTGATGATGAATACGGAATAAAGTTGTCAGTACAACATTTAATTGAAAAAGGGCATACCGATATCGGGTACATTGGGGATGAATTATCAAATCCCAGGCTTGAAGCGTTTTTGAGGGTAATGGAGGAAAATAAATTAAAGATCAACAAAAAATGGATACAGGTAAGCAGTGAAAGGTTTGAACGATGCGGCTATGAAACAATGAGCAATATCTTAATGAGCGGCGGAAGCCTGCCTACTGCCGTTTTGGCAGCATATGATGATATTGCAATCGGAGCCATTAGAGCCGTTAATGATGAAGGACTTAAGGTGCCGGATGACATTTCTATTATAGGAATTGATAATATAAGGTCGACAGTTTACAGTAATCCACCTTTAACAACCGTAGCCGGGCCTATTGTTGAGATGGGAAAGAATGCTCTCAAGCTTTAATTTAAGAAAATCAACTCTCCTAAATATAGTGTAGTACAGAACGTTACACTGTCTCCTGAATTAATACAAAGAAAATCTGTTAAAGACATGAATTAAGTCAACGTAAGTAAAAATGCTGATATCATTTTGCAATTCTGTCAATGGTTTCTTATATAAAATGCTGTTCATATTATTATGGAGGTTTTGAAGAATGGAAAAAGAATATTACAGCCCCAATGATTTTATGAACCTT
>JAAZHD010000128.1 GCA_012510895.1 Clostridiales bacterium | reverse complement strand
AATGTATACAAGAACTCCTGCAGATGCCGCTGCCAGGGCGGCAATCACTATCCACAAGCCAACCCAAGTCCTATCTCCGGTAGTAACATTATTGTCATCATTGCCAGGAGCCCCTTCAACCTCCTTCACAACACTAAACACAGCATCGTCAGATGTTATGCCGTCTTTGGTAATATTGACTGTTTCAGCCGCTATTTTGTCATTCTCGTCTGTCGCTGCAATTGTTACCACAATAATGGAATCGCTGTAGTGTACTTTGGGGTCTTTGCCTTTTACAATTGTAAAAGTATAGGTATATTCGCCTGCTTCATCAATTATAAAGCTGCCAAAGTATACACTTCCATCCTCATTAACAGTTCCTAAATACTCTTTCCCTTCTTTATCTTTAGCTAAAATTTCAAATTCATTTTGGCCAATAGCTAAGGGATTCCCATTCTGATCCTTCAACTCCACTTTTATGAAATCAATATTAACAGCAGCTGCTTCGGGCTTAATATGCTTTATAACATGAAATACGGGCTCAGAAACAGGACTCATGTTTTCATCGAATATATTGGCGTTTATTACCTCCAGCTCATTATTATCATTAAGTGCTACATTATACTCATAGTAGAAAACCTGATCACTGTAGGTAATATCTTTGTCCTCGCCTCTAACCATTGCCACTTCATATACATATTTGCCCTCCATTGCAAATTTCAGGTCTTCAAAAGCAACTTTACCGCTTGAAGAAACAGCTTTCTTATATTCGTTGCCATCCTCATCTTTTACTACTAATTCAAATTGTTTATCAGAAACAGCCAGTATATTGCCATACTGATCTTTCAGTTCTATTTTTGCATCCTGCATGGGAGCACTGATTTCAGATACATAATCTAATGTGATTTCTGAGTAAACATAATGGCCGTAATTTCTGAAGATAACGCTTATAACATCATCCATCAAAGAGTTGCTGCGGTGATTTGCAACATTCAGGTTCTCGACATAGCCATCATAATACCTTGAACCAATTAATTCATAGGTATAACCTTCTGTAGGCGTACCGTTTACGGCCCATATGCTGACATATCCGTAATTCATGTAAGAAACCACATATAACTGTCCTTTGGAATCCTGGTACAAACGTGGATAAAATTCAGATCCCATTTTTTTGAATCCCAAATCTCAGTCTCAGACAGTTTTTCACCGGTTTTTGTATCATATACCACATGCACCCAGCGCTCTTCAGTGACCTCCCAGTCCCAGGCCATTTTTACATAGGAGACCTTTAAAGTTACATGCAAATTACCGTCATTATCCAAAAAGATATCCCCGCCGTTATTGTTTGCTATGTTAGGATATTCATTTTTTGATCGAAATTCGGGGGTTATACGCTCTTCACTTGTTCCGGTAATACGACTATGATCCGTATCATATACTATAAAGTGAGTATAGTCAGAAGAGTTTATATCCGGTATTACATAAGCATTAATTTGATCGAAACAATAACTTACATGTTGACGAGCCGGTACCTTATAAGGATTTCCGTCGTCGTCATATCGTGTTTCATACATTCCATTTTCAATCATGATTTCCGGGGTTAGACCTTCGTCATTTTCCAATTCGGGAAAATAAGTAACCGAACTTCGAACGTATGGGTTACGATTTGTTACAACAACCAATCCGCCTTTGTTATCAGGATTAAAGAACATATATGCATTACGTCCGCCATTAACCCTCATACTGTGAGTTT